>JBFEWT010000181.1:0-3190 GCA_041546225.1 Sulfurimonadaceae bacterium | reverse complement strand
TTCGTCCTCGACAGCGACACCCATGCAAAGTTCAAAGCCAACGAGATCGCGCTTGAGCAGAGCCCCGGCAGTGACCTCGACGCCAACTGGACGCTCCTGCGCCAAAGCACCCTTGCCACGGGGGCTTTCCCCCTGGCGCTCGAACCAAGAGAGCTCTCCAAAGATCCCAAGGCCTACGACGAGTGGAAGTGGTGGGTCCCCCAAAGCGATGCGAAAGGGCGCTGCAAAGAGAAAGGACGCTGCTTTTCGCTGCAGCGGATCAAACCCGACTGGTCGGGTGCGCAGCCTGAAAAGTACAGCTTCGTCTGTGTCGACGGCGGAGTAGCTAACAACGAACCCCTCGAAGTCGCCCGCCGGACACTCGCAGGCGATGAGAAGTTCAACCCGCGTGACAAAGATGCGGCAAAACGCGCCGTGCTCATGGTCGACCCCTTCCCCTCCGAACCGTTCAAAAACGACTTTGAGATGAAGGGGCTGACCCTCTTCAAATCCGCTTCACGCCTCTTTGGCAACCTCAAACAGCAATCACGTTTCAAACCCGACGAGCTTGAGATGGCGCGAAACCCGAACATCTTCAGCCGCTTCCTCATCGCCCCCAGCCGCGACGGTGCCCCGCGCGGCGAAGAGCTTGCCAGTGCGTCGCTGGGCGCATTCGGCGGCTTCTTAAGCGAAAAGTTCCGTCAGCACGACTTCCAGCTCGGACGCAAGAACTGCCAGAGCTTTCTGAAAAGCCATTTTGTCATCGGCATCGACAACCCGCTGGTTAGCGAACATGCCCAGTGGTTTGAAGCGAACGGCTGTGTCGTTCCCGATGAAAAGGGGGAGAAGTTTATACAGGTCATTCCGATGATCGACCTCGGAAAAGAAGAGATCCCACCGGTGCTGTACGAGAATATCGCCATGACACAGGGTGAACTTAAATCGATCATCTCCCAGATAGATAAACGTATCGAGACCGTACTGGAGAAGTCCTATATCATCAACAAGGCCATCGACGACATCACCAAAAACATCAAGTACGTGGGCTGGATGGCTAACTGGGTTCTGAAACGCTTCAAAAACGCCATCGCGACCTACATCGTCTCTCAGGTATCTGAAAAGATCAAGAAGATCATCGTAGACGACCTGAGCGCACGCAAACTCCTCAAGTAGCCCGCGCGCTGCGGCTCCGGCTATTTAAGCAGCGCCGCTTTCTTCTCCTCGAGGCGGTCGAACATCCCGAGCATATTATGATAGTCCCTGTGCAGGGTCACGTCGATCAGGTACGCCGAGCCTTCGAGGATATCGCGCGCTTTTTCCACGCGTTCGCGGCCAAAGAGCGTGTAGAGCCCCGCTTCGTACGACGCCCATGCCAAGCCGCGCTGACGCATATGGATAAGCTCTGCGACGAGATGCCCCATCGTGTTCTCTCCGAACTCAAGCAGTGCAAGCGCTTCGTCCAGCTCGCCCAGCAGCAGGTGTATCTGCGCCTTGAACTCCATCATCGTAAAGTTCTGCTCGAAGATCACGCCGATGAACTTCTCCATGTTGAGCGTATCTTCAAGCGCGTCGACGGCATCGAGCAGCTCGTCTGGGTCGTAGCTTTTGAAGTTCAGCACCATCTCGCGTATCCACTTGCCGCTGTTTTTATTGTTGTAGATCAGGTCCTCCATGGGGTAGACCTCGGAGAGTCCCGGCACGACCATCTGGCAGGAGTAAAACCCGAGGTAGTCATACTCGCGCAGGTAGAGCTCTTTGCCCATGGTGTCGAGAATGGCGGTAAGGAACGCAAACTCGTCAGCACTCCCCTCGCCTCTATAATCCCACGGGACATACCCGAAGCTCTTCTCGCTGCTCAGAAACTCGAACCCGAGCTTGCCGTTGGAGTCGATGAAGTGCGACTCGAGGTTGAAACTGTCGGCGATGACGCTCATGTCAAATGTCGGCACTTCAAACGCGTCGAGGTTCTCCAGGCCGCGGCCCTGCATCAGCTCCGTCATGGTGCGCTCCAGCGACACCTCTAAAATGGGGTGTGCTCCGAAGGAGACGAAAAGCGTCCCGTTTTGCGGGTTGACCAGAGAGATGGCCGTGACGGGGAACTTCCCACCCAGAGAGGCATCAAGCACCTCGACCACATAGCCCGCTTCGCGCAGTGCAGTGACGTCGCGCTGAAGCTTCGTGAACGAAGCGATGACCTCCTCGGGATAGTGCGGCAGCGCATAGCCGTTTTTAATGATCTCCATCTTCGCATGGCGCTCAAAGATCTCGCTGAGTGCCTGCACCTGCGCCTCGTAGGGCGTATTGCCCGTCGCCAGACCGTTGCTGGCGTAGAGGTTGCTTAAAAGGTTGATGGGAAAATAGACCCTCTCTGCGCCGCTGCGCCCTACAAACGGCAGTGCGACGACCCTGTCCATATGGTCGCTGTTGAAATCGATGAGATCATCCGCACTCAACTCGCCCGTGGGGTCATACACCTCGTAAAGCGCGTCGCTGAGATACGCCCCGCCCGCTTCAAACGCCACCTCATCGGGATAATAGTTGCGCTGCGGCAGGTGGAAGTCGATAAAGAAGTTGTTTGTCTGCAGCCGCTCGATATACTCGCCCAAAGCACTCGCCATGGAGGAGTCGCCAAGCGTCCCTTTGCCGTTGGAGTAGATATGGTTCGGCGCCTCGACGGAGGCAAGGTTGACCGAATAACAGTACTCTAAAGGATGTTTCTGCTGTGAAAAGGTCGCCTCGCAGCCCACCTCTTTGAGTACGGCGTTCATCCGCGCGATGGACTCTTCCAGCGGTGCGTTTTTGGACAGTATGTTCATGATCTCTGCTCTTTGTATAAATATGGGCATTAGAAAAAGTGCAGGAGAGTCCGGAAGAACCAAAAACGCTTACGCCGTTGCTAAGAGTGAAATTATAGCTGAAACTCCCGCAAGGAGAGCGTGACAAAAAAGCATAGACACCGAAAAGAGCACACTGAGATAAAAAGTTGAGAACACATTTCACAAAGTGAAATCAATAGTTCATGAAGTAGAAAATCATAAACCCAATGTTCCCTTTTTTCTTTGCTCGTGCAAAGAAAAACCCGAACCGGAAAAAAGAAAACACGAGGAGGCTCCGCACCGGCGCAAACACGACAAGCCCTTAAATACTGGCCGCCTGCGGGAACTTGTCACCGGCTGGGTGAGCGAGGGTTTGCAATGCAAACCTATTTCAC
>JBFEWT010000135.1:0-5048 GCA_041546225.1 Sulfurimonadaceae bacterium | reverse complement strand
GTTCACCTCGCTGACACTCAGACAGAAACTCCCCTTCTTCGGAAAGCTCGACGCACGCGAAGCACGTTCAAACGCATCTCGAGCCGCCCTGAGCGCAACGCTCGAAGAGGCGCGTGTCAACCTTGTCGCCGCCATCAAGACGGAGGCCTATACACTCTGGGAGCACCAGAGCCTCTATGATATCATCTGCCGCTACGAAGAGCTTGCAGAGCGTAACATCGGCCTGCACCAGACCTATACGGCGACCTCAGGTAAAAGCAGCCACCATATGGGCATCATGTCCGCCGAGCTGACCCTCTCTGAACTGAAGATTCAAAAAAGCGAGCATCTTCAGCATATTCAAAACGCCTATGCACGCCTCTCCTATCTCGCCGCCGCGCCTGTAGAGAGCGTGGAACTCTCCCTTGAGATGGAGTCGATGAAAGGGAGCAGCAGCTACCTCAACGCTGTTGGGCAGAATCCTGCACTCATCGCCAAAGCCAAAGAAGTCGATGCGGCAAAAGCGGCGCTGGATGAAAGCGGGCTGCTCCTCTATCCTGACCCTGTAGTGCAGGCCGGCTATTTCTACCGCGACGCTTTTGAGGACTACTTCTCCATAGGTGTCGCCGCAGAACTGCCGATCTACGGGCGGGAAAAGGCGCAAGAGGAGCGCGAACGCTATACGCTGCTTGCCAAGAAAGCGCAGGCAGACGACATGAGAAACACTATAGCCGCCAAAATCGCCATGGAGCATGAGAAGATGAAAAAGGCCCATACCGTCTACCGTGTCATCACGGAGCAGAGCATTCCCAAGATCGAGCATATGTTCGACCTCGCCTCCGCCTCTGTGCAAAGCGGCGGAGATCTCTTCAGCACCATCGATATGCTTGAAAAACGGCTCCGACTCGACACCCGCCGCGTACGCGCACTCAGCAGCTACCATAAAGCCCATGCAGCCATTGAAGCCCTCACCGGAGGTTCCCTATGAAACCTGTTCTCTTACTCCTTCTTGCACTCTCTTTGGATGCCGCATCCGTCGAACAGCTCTTCGCTGTCCAAAGCGTCACCGTCACCAAAGAGCGCACTGCCCCCGGCAAGACCTACTACGGCTACAGCGCCGCAGATGAGTCGCGCATCGTCGCTGTCACACCGCGCTTTGGCGGCTATGTCACGAAACTGTTTGCCGATACGACCTACGTTTACGTAAAAAAAGGCGCACCCCTAGTACAGGTCTACAGTCCCGAAGTACTGCAGGCAAAAGAGGAGTACCGAAACGCCCTCGCCTACGACAAACGCCACGGCAATGCGACCATGGTGCAAAGTGCGAAAAACAAACTGGAACTGCTCGGCGTCTCCTACGATGAGATCGATGCCATCGCCAAGGGTCGGACTTTTGAGAACGACACGCGCATACACGCTCCTTACACAGGCTATATCTTCGCTAAAAATGTCAAAAAAGGGAGTGCCTTCAAAGCCGCGACCCAGCTCTTCGAGATCGTCAATACCGACACGCTCTGGATAGATGCCGCCATCTACCAAAAAGATATTGCGGACCTGAACGGTTTTGAAAGCTTTGAGATACGTGCAGAAGGCGACACCGCCTGGCATAAAGCAAAAAAAGAGATACTGCTGCCAAAGATGGAAAACGCCAAAAGCACTGCGACACTTCGCCTGAGCATTAATAACGCTTCACACGCGCTGCTGCCGGGCATGTACTGCGAAGTCCGCGCATCAAAAGCCGCGGTAGAACGCTTGATCATTCCCCGAAGTGCCGCTATCCGCAAGTATAACCGCTGGTATGTCTTCATGGAAGGTGAGTATGAGGGCGAGTACGAACCGCTCGAAGTCTCACTGAGGGCGCTCGACGATGAACGCTACGAAGTGCTCTCGGGTCTTGAAGAGGGCGACGTGGTCGTCAACAACGCCCTCTTCATGATCGACTCCGACGCACAGATAAACGGACTTTACTGAGATGATTGAAAAGCTGATCGCACTCAGTGCCCGCAACCGCTTTCTGGTCATCCTCGCAACACTTATGCTCGCGTTTGCCTCCTACTGGGCCATCAAGAACACCCCGCTCGACGCCATCCCTGACCTTTCGCCGCCGCAGGTGATCGTACAGATAGAGTGGAACGGCCAGAGCCCGGAGATCATCGAGGACCAGGGGACCTACCCGCTGGTATCGCGTTTTCTCTCCATCGCGGGCATCGAGACCGTACGCGGTTTCTCCACCTACGGCAACGGTCTTATCTACATCATCTTCAAAGAGGATACCGACCTCTACTGGGCGCGCAGCCGTGTGCTGGAGCAGCTCTCCTCCATGGGTTCACAGCTTCCTGACGCCATGGAAGTAACGCTGGGACCCGATGCATCGGGCGTGGGCTGGGTCTATGAGTACGCACTCACCAGTAAAAGCAAAAGCCTCAGCGAGCTGCGCGCCCTGCAGGACTACACCTACAAATACGCGCTCATGGGCGTTGACGGGGTGGGTGACGTAGCGAGCGTGGGCGGCTTCGTTCCCACCTTCGAAGTGACGGTGAACAACCGTTCTCTGACCCGTCACAACCTCAGCATCGGCGATGTCGCCAACGTCTTAAAAGCCAACAACAACGACACCGGCGGCCGCATCCTGATGCAAAACGGTTACGAGTGGATGATACAGGCGCAGGGTTTCCTGAAAGACCTCGATGCCATCCGCAGCCTCGCCGTAACACACAGCGGAGGGACGCCCGTCACGCTTGGGGAGATCGCCAATGTACGCATGGTGCCTTCCAACCGCCGGGGCGTCGCCGAACTTAACGGTCAGGGCGAAGTGGTCGGCGGCATCGTCATGGTGCGCTACGGCGAAAATGCCTACCGTGTCATACAAGAGGTCAAAGCCAAGCTTGCCACACTCAAGGTCGAAGGGGTAGAAGTCGTTCCCGTCTATGATCGCAGCACACTGATAGAGAAAGCAGTAGGCACCCTGCAGACAACGCTGATCGACGAAAGCATCATCGTCATCGTCGTCATCGCCCTCTTCCTCTTCCATCTGCGCAGTTCGCTCATCATCCTTGTCATCCTGCCGCTCACCATCGGCATCACCTTTTTGATGATGAAGCTCTTCGGCATCGGTTCGAACATCATGTCGCTTGGCGGTATCGCCATCGCCATCGGGGCCATGGTGGATGCGACCATCGTGATGATAGAGAACGCACACAAGGCACTGCACAGGCTGGAGCAGAAACAGGGAAGCTACACCAACGAAGAGCGCATCAGTGCCATCATAGCCGCTTCCAAGACCGTCGGCCGTCCCATCTTCTTCGCCCTCACCCTGGTGGTGGTCTCATTCCTGCCCATCTTTGCCCTCTCCGGACAGGAGGGGCAGCTTTTCACCCCGCTGGCCTATACCAAGACCTTCGCCATGGCCGTCGGGGCGATACTGGCGGTGACGCTGGTACCCGTGTTAGCCATCTACCTCATCCGCGGACGCATCATCAGTGAGCAGAAGCACCCGCTCAACCGCGGCTTTATCTGGCTCTACCACCAGCTGTTGAAACTGGCGTTCAAGGTCCGTTACGTGCTGCTGGCCGCGAGCATCGCCCTGCTGGCGTATATGCTGCCGCTCTACAACAAACTCAACTGGGAGTTCATGCCGCCGCTCAATGAAGAGACCTTCATGTACATGCCCGTCACGCCCTACGGCATCAACGTCGAGCTGAGCAAGGCGCTGACCCAGAAGACCGACGCCATCATCAAGAGCATCCCCGAAGTGGAGACGGTCTTCGGAAAAGGCGGCCGTGCCGACACCGCGACCGACCCGGCACCGCTGGGGATGATAGAGAGCATCATCACCTTCAAACCGCAAAGCGAGTGGCGCGAGGGGATGACCTATGAGAAATTGCAAGAGGAGCTTGAAAGCGCCCTGAAGGTACCCGGCCTCGTCAACTCATGGACCTACCCTATCCGCGGCCGCATCGACATGTTGCTCAGCGGCATCCGCACCCCTTTGGGTATCAAACTCTACGGCGATGATGCCGCGCAGCTGCAGCGCATCTCCGGCGAGATAGAGCAGCGCCTGCGCACCTATGAGCAGACCCTCTCGGTCTTTGCCGACCAGACGGCAGCGGGATACTACCTCGACATCGTCATAGACGAAAAAGCACTGCAGCGCTATGGACTGAGCAAGAATGCTCTGCTGCAGTACGTCTCTGCAGGTATCGGAGGGATGCAGCTGGGTACGATGTACCAGGGGCTGGAGCGCTATCCGCTGGCGTTGCGCTATGAGGAAGAGGAGCGCAGCACCCCAGAGCAGATAGGGCAGATCATGGTCAAGACCGCGCGCGGTTTCATGCCGCTCGAGACCTTTGCCGACGTAGAGTACCGAGAGAGTGCCGCCGTCATCAAAAGCGAGATGGCCAAGCCCGTCACCTTTGTCTACATCACCCCAAAAAGCGGCGTAAGCGCCACGGCCTATCAGAAAGAGGCGCAGAGACTTCTGGCCGACCTGAACTTGCCTGCAGGCTACTACATGGAGTGGGCGGGCCAGAGCCGCTACCTCGAAGACGCGATGGAGAAGATCGCCTATATCCTCCCGGCAGTGCTGGTGCTTACGTTCATCCTCATCTACTTCGCCCTGCGCCAGATGGTACCGACGCTCATCGTCTTCTTCACGCTGCCCTTTGCCATGGTAGGAGGGCTGCTCTATGTGGAGTGGCTCGACTTCAACATGAGTATCGCGGTGGTGGTCGGTTTCCTGGCTCTGCTGGGCATCGCCGCCGAGACGGCCATCGTCATGTTCATCTACCTCGAAGAGAGCATCGGAGAGGCGCAGGAGCGTTTCGGTGTGCTCGGCAAAGAGCAGCTGCGCGAGGCGATCTACGTCGGAGCAGTCCAGCGCCTTCGTCCAAAGCTTATGACGGTCTTTGCCACCGTGATGGCGTTACTGCCGATCATGTTTAACACGGGGGTGGGGTCTGAGGTGATGCAGCGCATCGCTGCACCGATGATAGGCGGGGTGGTGAGTTCTGCGCTGCTCTCCTTGCTGATCATTCCGGTAGTTTATGAGATTGTTATGCAGAGGAAGATTG
>JBFEWT010000185.1:0-3107 GCA_041546225.1 Sulfurimonadaceae bacterium | reverse complement strand
GGATAGGAGAAGAGCAGCAGCAACAGCAGAGAGAGTCCGCTGAGCAGCCTGCCTCTACCGTATTGTCCTTTCCATAAAAAATAGGCTCCCGCCGCTCCCGCTAAAAGGACAAGCCCCAGAGGCTCAATAAAAAAAGTAATAAACTTTTTAAGATAAAAAAGAGATTCCACAGCGACTCCTCTCACTTCTGAATCTTATTATGCCACCAGGCGACTTAACCTTCCACGTCCATCCGGGCACCCGAAACTTTTTGACCCAGGTCAAAGACACCCTCTCTCTTTTCACTTACAATGGTAGTCTGAATCAGCGATCTGCCTTGCTAATAGTTCTCCATATTCAGCCGGATCGAAGCACGCTGGTTCACCGCAGGGCATTTCTGAAAACCCTTTACCGGTTTCCAAGAGTTTTTGGAACTGCCCTCGTTTGCATAACCTCATATATTGGGAGTTTCACGATGATAAAAATGGTACTCAAACGCGACGGCACGACACAGCCGTTTTTCCCCTATAAAGTCGAAGATGCCATCGAAAAAGCCTTTCTAAGCGAGTCAACCCTCTACGACCGCACCCCCTACACCAATGTCATGAAGCAGCTCCGCAGTGTACGCCAGCCCAATGTCGAAGATATCCAGGACCTCATCGAACACGAGCTCTATACAGCGCGCTATTTTGGCGTGATGAAGTCCTTTATGACCTACCGGCTTATACACAAAATGCAGCGCGAACATATTCTCGGCCTTAACGAGGACACCACCTACGTCAACTCGACCCAGACCGTCGAAGAGTACATCTCCGGGGCAGACTGGCGTATCAAGGCCAACTCCAACACCGGTTACTCCAATGCCGGTCTCGTCAACAATACCGCGGGCAAAGTGATCGCCAACTACTGGCTGGACAAGGTCTACTCAAAAGAAGAAGGCGCCGCACACCGCAACGGCGACTACCATATCCATGACCTCGACTGCCTCAGCGGCTACTGTGCGGGATGGAGCCTTAGGGTTTTGCTCGATGAAGGCTTCAACGGCGTCCGCGGACGGGTGGAGTCGCACGCACCGAACCATTTTCGCGAGGCGCTGGGGCAGATGGCCAATTTCCTGGGGATCCTGCAGAGCGAATGGGCCGGAGCACAGGCATTCAGCTCTTTTGACACCTACCTTGCCCCCTATCTCTTTAAAGACCGCCTCAGCGACAAGGCGATCAAAAAAGCGGTCCGCAGTTTTGTCTACAACCTTAATGTCCCTGCCCGTTGGGGGCAGAGCCCTTTTACCAACATCACCATCGACTGGACGGTCCCCGAAGACCTGAAAGCACAGATCCCCACACGCGAGCAGCGCCATCTTTTCAAAGATATAGCAGACCTTTCCCTGCTCCAAGAGGCCAACAAGCGGGGCGCAAAGAGCCTTGAAGCGATGACCTACGCGCACTTCCAGCCGGAGATGAACCGGATCAACCGCGCCTTTTACGAAGTCTTGACCGAAGGTGACAGGAGCGGACAGCCCTTCACCTTTCCCATCCCCACTGTCAACATCACCGAGGAGTTCGACTGGGACGGGGAGAATACGGACATCCTCTTCGAGAACAGCGCCAAGATAGGTTCCTCCTACTTCCAGAACTTCGTCGGCAGCCAATACCTGCGCGACCCGCTCAGCGGCGAACGCGTACTCAATCCCGAAGCCTATAAACCCGGTCATGTGCGCAGCATGTGCTGCCGGCTTCAGCTCGACCTGCGCGAACTGCTCAAACGCGGCGGCGGGCTCTTCGGGAGTGCGGAGATGACGGGCAGCATCGGGGTCGTCACCATCAACATGGCCCGTCTGGGCTATCTCCACAAGGGAGATGAAAAAGCATTGACCGGCGCGCTTGAGGAACTCATGGAGCTGGCCATGAACACACTGGAGAAGAAGCGCCTCTTTATCCGCCGGATGTATGAGCAGGGCCTCTACCCCTACACCAAACGCTACCTCCCTGGATTTGACAACCACTTTTCCACTATCGGAGTCAACGGCATCAACGAGATGATCCGTAACTTTAGCAGTGATGCATATGATATCGCCCACGAAAAGGGTCGCGAGACAGCCCTGCGCATCCTCGACTTTATGCGTACGAGGATGCAGGCCTACCAGGAGAAGACGGGCAACCTCTACAATCTCGAAGCGACCCCGGCGGAGGGCACGACCTACCGTTTCGCCAAAGAGGATAAAAAGCGCCATGCCGACATCCTGCAGGCGGGCTGCGAGGAGCAGATCTACTACACCAACTCGTCACAGCTCCCCGTCGACTATACCGACGACCCCTTTGAAGCGCTCACACAGCAAGACGAACTGCAGTGCCGCTACACCGGGGGAACCGTGCTGCACCTCTATATGCGCGAAAAACTGAGCTCGCCCGAAGCGTGCAAAAAGCTTGTGCGCACCGTGGTGGAGAATTTCCGCCTCCCCTATATCACCGTCACCCCGCTCTTTAGCGTCTGTAAAAAGCACGGCTATCTGGCAGGAGAGCACGAGTTCTGTCCCAAGTGTGACGAAGAGCTTATCCAAACGTATGAGAAGGAGACAGCATGACAAAAGAAGCCATTTTAAAAAAACTGCATGAAAAACGTACCAAATGCATTGTCTACACCCGTGTCATGGGTTACCACCGACCTGTTGAGAGTTTCAACATAGGCAAAAAAGGCGAACACGCCCAGCGAAAAAGTTTTCATGAGCCCACAAGCTAAACGGCCAATTTACGACATTACCGCCTTTACGACACTGGACTACCCCGACCACCTCGCGGCCATCATCTGGTTTAACGGCTGCAATATGCGCTGCGACTACTGCTATAACCGCGACGTTGTCCTTGGAGAGGGAAAGGTGACTACCGGCGAGGCGCTTGCCTTTTTGATGACGCGGCGGGATTTTCTTGAGGGCGTGGTGCTCTCCGGCGGAGAGTGTACGCTTTACAACGGTCTTGCCGACTTCTGCCGCAGTATCAAGGAACAGGGCTTCAAGATCAAACTCGACACCAACGGCCTCATGAGCGACCGCATCATCCATCTCGTTGAAAACGGCCTGATAGACCATGTGGCGCTCGACTACAAAGCCCCCAAGGAGAAATTTCATGCAATTG
>JBFEWT010000066.1:0-11976 GCA_041546225.1 Sulfurimonadaceae bacterium | reverse complement strand
TCAAAGTTAATGATATCAATATCGAGTTTTTCAATAATCTCTGTCGCTTCTTCTATAAAGACGTTTCTTAACTCTTCTTTTTTCATCATTTAATCCAATTGAGTTTGCCATATGCCGTCAATGTCAAATACCCGTCATCTATTACAGGGATCCTCATCTCAGGTTTGCTTCTCTTAATGCTCATTAACAGCTGAAAAAGTGATGATGAAGCAAAGGTCTCCCGCTTTCCGACAATAGTGATCTCTTCAATATACTCTAAGCGATCCTGTACAAAGTTCTTCAGCTCGACTACTGCCGAGAGGTCATCATCAAGTTCTATCTCCAGAACATCACCGTCAATGGTCATTTAGAACTCCTTTAGATCATCTTCCCCTAAAGGAAAGACCTCTTCTGCATTAGGCGCACGACGGTCGGAGTTTACAGTGGAACTCTCTTTTGCTTTTTTAGGCTTCTTGAATGTTGGAATGACCGCTCTTTTTTTTGGTGCACTTTTTTTACTCGCCGGAGCAGAAGAGACTGTTTCGTCTGTATACCCTACCATTCCCCCAATGACATTTACGGTCTCCATCATGGAGACGGCTTGAGCGTTCAACTCTTCTGCCGCCGCCGCAGCCTGCTCGCTTGTCGCAGCATTTTGCTGAGTGACCTGATCTATCTGCCCCATAGCCGATGCTATCTGGTTCATGCCGTCACTCTGCTCTTTGGCGGATATGGATATCTCCCCGATGAGGTCAGACGTCTTTTTGATACGTTCAAGGATATCATTGAACGCTTCACTCGTCTTGCCGGCAATGACAGAGCCGTTCTTAACCTGTTCAATCGACTCTTCTATGATAGTGGCTGTTTCGGTAGCTGCATCTGCTGAGCGCTGAGCGAGACTTTTCACCTCGTCTGCTACGACTGCAAAGCCAAGACCGTGTTCGCCGGCCCGCGCTGCTTCCACAGCAGCATTGAGTGCAAGGAGTTTGGTCTGTGAAGCGATCTCGTCAATTGTTTTGATGATCTTGGAGATGCGTTCGCTGGAGTTGTTGATATCGGACATGGCCGTCAGTAGTTCATTACCTTTGGCAAAGCCTTCTTCGGCTGACGTTTTCGTGCTTTTTGCCAGGATGTCCGCCTCGCGGGAGTTCTCGGAGTTTTGGGCATTGATGGCGGTAGACTCTTCAATGGTCGCACTCACCTCTTCAACACTGCTCGCCTGTGTGCTGGCGCCCTCGGCCAGGGAAGTAGCGGAATCGGAGATTTCCGATGAAGCGCTTACTACCTGTTTGTTGGCTTCGGTGATAGATTGCACTGCGTCAAAGATAGGTTTGCTTATCATGCGGCCCAATAGCAGCGCAATGCTGACTATAAGAAAGATAAAAACCAATCCCAGCATCATCATCGCATCACGCAGATCGTTTATCGGTGCAAAAATCTCAGACTCGTCTATTTCGGCGATGAGCGTCCATTTCAGATCATCGATCGTGATCGTCGTATAGGAGGACAAGACGGGGTTGTTGTTGTAGTCGAGGATGATCTTTGTATCACTTTTTCCTGCCTGTGCTTCCCGTACGGCTTCGGTATCGACCGAACCTGTATTAGGATTGGCAAATGATGTTTTCAGCGAGTGGTTCGCCGGGTCCAGAAAACTGTCGCTGCGCATCAGTTTGTCCGAACCGACGAGATAGGTCTCTCCGCTCTCTCCCATACCGGTACGCTCTTGCATGATAGTGTTAATGGATTCGGGGTTGATCTGTACGACAACTACCGCTTCAGCTTCACCGTCTTCAATGATAGGGAAGGACATAAACATTGCAGGTTCGTCGTTGGACGGGGCATATGGTGCCATATCGGTAATATGCATGCCGTTGGAGGCGATGGCCTCTTTCCATGCCTCACCCAATCCGCTGCTCCTTAAACTGCCGATCTTGATGTTCTCACCCAGGTCGGACTCTTTTGCGCCCGTATACATGACATGACCATGTTTTGCACAGACCACAAAGAGGTCGTATAGTTCATTCTCTTGCATAAACTTTTTGAAATAGGGGTCATACTGGGCATAGACTTTTTTAACATCATCATGTCCTGTGATGAAATAGTTCTCGTTGGCCCCTACCTTATGTTTTGTGTGCAGTGCGACCAGTTCATCGAGCATCGTATGTATGTGCCTGTTCTCGGTTACGGTTGAGAGGTTCTTTGCCAACATGTCAAAGTAGGTGCTGATTTGCGATTTTTTTAGATCTCTTGCCATCTCCAGCTTTGCCGCAGCTTCATTGCTCAGGGCCGTGCTCGAAGAGTTGTAAGAGCTGATCCCAATAATTACAAAGGGTATGAGCCCTACCGTCAAAAGGGCAATAATCAACTGTTTTTTAATTGTAAATTCACTCCACCTCATGATGCTTCCTCCTCTGTTTCAACTTTTTTCTTTTCCATCTGCCCGACAAGTGTTAATTCGTTATGGTCAAAAATATTTTTAAGATCCAGGATCATGATGACACCTTCGTCCACTTCGGCAATGCCGCTGATGAATGTCGTATCGATACTGGTCCCGAAATCAGGTGCATCACTGATATGGTCGGTATTAATACTGATCACATCTTCTACGCGATCTACAATAAAACCGATGGATACGCCGTCGATCTCATAGATGACAATAGCTGTCTCAACCGTCTCTTCTTTGGCTTCCATACCAAACTTCAGGCGTATGTCTATTACCGGGATAATAGAACCGCGCAGGTTAATGACCCCTTTGACAAAGTCGGGCGTTTTTGGAATATGCGTTATATTCATTAAGGCTATGATCTCTTTGATACGGGAGATGTCGAGCCCGTATTGCTCATCATCTATATAAAAAGTTAAGAAGCGACTGAATGTTTTAGCGGTTTGCGCTGTCTCTGTTTTACTCATATTACAATCCTAACACCATTTTGATGGCTTTGATCAGTTTCTCGTCACTGAAGGGCTTCACCAGCCACCCGGTCACGCCGATCTCTTTTCCAGCTGCTTTCATCTCGGCAGAACTCTCTGTCGTTAAGATCAAGATAGGTTTGTTTTTAAAATTGGCATCAGCTTTAAGTGTTCGGGCCAAATCCAACCCGTTTAACTGCGGCATGTTGATATCGCTGATGAGCAGGTCATAGTTCTCTTGACCGTTTTGCAGGAGTTCCAGAAGTTCCGAAGGATTGACATAGGTCTTCATCTCAATGACACCCGCATTTGTCATCTCTTCCAACGCCATTTCGACTGTAGCCAGAATTGTTTTTGAATCATCCACTAATACAACACGTTTAGCCATCTGCTTATCCTCATCTTAAAGGT
This sequence comes from Sulfurimonadaceae bacterium, assembly GCA_041546225.1. Classification (GTDB taxonomy): domain Bacteria; phylum Campylobacterota; class Campylobacteria; order Campylobacterales; family Sulfurimonadaceae; genus JBFEWT01. The sequence continues at coordinate 8,676 of JBFEWT010000066.1, read as the reverse complement.
TGAATATAAACTATTCTAGTCGATAGTTACTTCTAGATTTATTAAGAAATAAATCAAAAAATATTGATGTAAGTTGAACTCAAGCGACACGTTTTATCTTTTATTTGATATCATGAGTGAACTTGAGATATCACATGAAAAGGTTTTATCGTGTCATTTGTAAGAAAATTCACGCTTATCCAGCAGATCATCATCATCAGTGTCCTTCCTATCTTGACAATACTCTTTTTTGCGTATTCTATTATTGACAGGGAGTATACGGCCTATACATCAACGGACAAGCTTCAGTCGGGTCTTGAGATCGCTTTTGCAGCGGCGAACCTTGTACATGAACTCCAAAAAGAGCGTGGTCTCACGGCAGGATTCTTAGCATCTAAAGGCAAACGTTTTTCCAGTGAACTGGAGAAACAACGCAGTGAAAGTGATGCAAAGCGGACGCTCTTAAAAGAAGCGTATATAAAGAATGACCTCTCTGTCTTTACCAATGAGTTCATAGAGCCTATCGGTCAGGGGATGGTGCAGCTGGAAGAGTTGGACAAGATGCGTTTGAAAATCAGTTCGCAGTCCATTCCTACAGGGGATGCGTTGAAGTTCTATACGACGCAGATCGGCAAATACCTTAAAGGCGTGGCTGCTGTGGGCGGTGAGAGTTCCGATGCTATGCTCTCGTCTGTGGCCGGGGCATTAAGCTATTTCCTTAATGCAAAAGAGCTTGCAGGTCAGGAACGTGCCGTCGTTAACGGGATTCTTGCTAGAAATACTGCTGTCTCCCAAATGTGGTTCATGAGATGGAACTCGCTTTACTTTGGTCAAGATACGCTGATGGAGAGTTTTAAGGCATTGGCTAAAAAGGAGACGCTTGCGCTTTATGACCAGACGCTCAAAGGTGCTTCGATCGAAAGTGTTGAGCGCATTCGCGGTATTGTGCGGGAAAAAGCAGAGAGCGGTGATTTCGGCGTTCCTCCTGCATTGTGGTTTAAAGACTCCACTGCGCGTATTGAGTTGATGCGAAAAGTGAGTCTGCAGCAGATGGATACACTTAAATCGCAGACAGCCACTTTGATCGCAGCAGCAGAATCAAATTTGCTCTTTTACAGTATTTTAAGCCTCTTTATCGTGTTTGTCGTCATCACCATTATCATTGTCGTAGCACGTACACTCAGCGCTTTTTTCAGTGAATCCATATTGACGATCACCGAAGCCAACGCACAGGTCGTTTCCGCATCGGATCAGATCGCATCATCGGCTACGAATCTGGCTGAAGGCGCTACGCACCAGGCGCAAAGTGTTGAGAAGATCAACGCGATGATCAATAAGGCTGTAGATAGCAATCAGGAAAACTCCCAAAATGCTATGAACGCGAACAAACTCGCCAAAGAGGCCAATGAATCTGCCATTTTCGGCAATGAAAGTATTAATGAATTGATGCACTCCATGGCCAATATCACCAAATCTTCTGAAAAGATCGCCAAGATACTCAAAAGTATCGACGAGATCGCATTTCAGACCAACCTTCTGGCGCTCAATGCTGCTGTAGAAGCGGCCCGTGCAGGCGAGCACGGCCTGGGCTTTACTGTTGTTGCCAACGAAGTAAAGAGTCTTGCGCGCCGTTCTGCCGCCGCTGCCAAAGAGACTGCGGCCATTATTCAAGAGAGTATGGAGCAGATCAAAGCCGGTAACGAGATGGCAAACAAATCGCATGAAGTCTTTGAAACGATTTTGCAAAATTCCGAGAACACCTCTATTATCGTTGCGGAGATTGCCCAGTCCCTGCAGACCGAGGTGGAGAACATGCGCAGTATCTCATCGAATATCCATACTATCGATACGATCACGCAGGAGAATGCCGCAACATCAGAAGAGACGGCTGCATCATCGCAGGAGCTGAATGCCCAGGCGGTATCGCTTATGGATAATGTGACAGAGGTCGGTAAGTTTGTAGGTGTCAGGATAGAGACAGAATAGTATGGCTGATCTCAAGGCTTTAAAGCAGCTATCGCAGCAGCTGACCGTTCTTTATGTAGAAGATGATGAGGACCTTCGTATTCAGTTGGCAGAGTTTTTTTCAGAACTCTTTAAAAGAGTAGATACGGCTGCGGACGGGGCAGAAGGGCTGAAACTCTACCAAAGCTATGCCGAAGAGAACTCTTCTTATTATGATATTGTGGTTACCGATATCGCGATGCCAAAGCTTAACGGTATCGACATGAGCAAGGCGATGCTTCAGCTCAACAAAGAGCAGAGGATCATCGCCACATCTGCCTACGAGGACAGAGAGTACCTGATTCATCTGATCAACATCGGCATTGACGGGTTTATGCAGAAGCCATCGACACCGGAGAATATGATCAATATCTTCTATAAGGTCTGCCTCCCCTTCCAATTCGATGATCTGCAGTACTTCAAAGCCCTGACAGAGGCTTCTATCGTTTCCAAGTCCGATACCGATGGTATCATCACCTATGTCAATGACAATTTTTGCAAAATCACAGGCTACTCCAGAGAGGAGATGCTCGGACGATCTCACAGCATGTTCAGGCATCCTGACAATCCGGATGCGATCTATAAAGAGATGTGGGAGACCATCACTGCGGGCAAAATCTGGTGGGAACGGATGGTGAATCTGAAAAAAGACGGCTCTAACTTTATAGCTGAATCTACTATTATTCCTCTTGTTGACCACAACGGAAAGATCAAAGAGTATATGGCCATTCGCAACGACGTTACTGATATGGTCATGCTTAAGCGCGAGATCTTTGCCAAAGAGCAGGAGAAGATAAAGCAGGAGAAGATGCGCGAAGCTCAAAAGTCGTTTCTTATCATCTTTACACATGAGCTTAAAACACCACTCAATGCGATCATCAATTTCACAAAATATATAAAGAAGCAGATTGAACAGCCAAAAGAGCAGAACCGCGAGAAGCTGCTGACACTGCTTGGCTCTGTTTTGAATAATGCATCGGACATGCTGGAAAATATTACCAATATACTTGACATATCTAAACTGAATGCCGGGAAGATCAAGTATACTTATGCACTTTTCAGCGCTAATGACCTTATCGCGGATGCCCTTAGAAAGTTTGATTCGCTTATTGAAGACAAGAACATCAAAGTGACCTGTCACACTGATGAGGAGATATTTATCTACAGTGACGAACAGCGTGTTAAACAGATATTTTCAAATATCTTCTCCAATGCTGTAAAATATGGAAACGGTGAGATTATTATTACGCTCTCAAGTGATCGCAAAAAGGTGGTGATGAGCATAGAAGACAACGGTAACGGGATCAAGGACAAAGAGGGTATATTTGACCTTTATGCCCAGGAGGATGAGAACCTTTTGCAGAGAAAGGGGCAGGGGACCGGTGTCGGCCTCTACTTTTTAAAACTCCTGTGTCAGGACCTGCACATTGCTTACAGCGTCGAAGACAGGGACGAAGGAACGGGAACACGCTTCCTTCTGTCCTTTGACAGCAACCCTAAAAAACTTCAAGAGGATTAACGCGTTATGAAGATATTAATCGTAGATGACAATCAAGATAACAGAATGACTATACAGCTTCTCTTGGAAGAGTTTGAAGATCTTGAGATTTTTGAAGCTGAAGATGGTCAGGAGGCTATTGAGCTCTGTAAAGAGAAACATTTTGATCTGATATTTATGGATATTATGATGCCTAATGTTGACGGTATAAAAGCGACACGCATTATCAAATCTTTTGACAAAAAGACAATGGTCCTCGCGTTAAGCGCACTAGACGATGAAGCGTCAAAAAACGAGATGCTGGCGTCGGGTGCAGAAGATTATATGACGAAGCCCATCGAGTCAGAACTCTTTCACCAGCGTGTCAAGAACTACATTCAGATCGTGGAACTGCGTAAAAAGAGACTATCCAATACGAATGCGGTCAACCACTTCACCCAAGAGGTCTACTCGCGCACGTTAAAGTTCAATATCACTTCGCTTCAATCGCTGGCAGAGATGTGGGATTATTATCTTAACAAAGCTGCCAATGAGCTTGAAGGACTTGAAGATTGTATACGAATGATCTATGCCTATGGTCAGCTCAGTATTAAAAGCGGTCATGATTTTACAATCACGGAAGAGGAGAATGATGACAATGTCTTTTTAACGCTTTCGCGTCTGGAGATTATCAGCGATCTGGCGATCCAGCACACGTTGGTAAAGAATTACAGCAACGCTGTATTCATCCTGGACAACCATGAACTCTCATTCCGTCTGTTGAAAGCGAAGCCTATAATGCAAGAGGAGATGCAGAAACTCGACGTGAACGAGTATCAGCAGGATATTCTGTCGAAAACGCATTTCAATAAAACGCCGGCTTCGGTCTATGTCGAACAGACTGCGATTTCGTTAATGGATAAAATAGAGAATCTTGAGAGTATTGAAGAAAGTCTGGAAAAAGCGGCCATTGCCTTTGAGCAAAACGCCAATAATGAACGCTTAACGGAGATTACAGGGTTCTTTGATTCCTATATTACGGTTATCGATAATTTATTGGAGTTTGAACATTTTGCTTACGCACTGAATACGCTCAACGAGTTCTTTAAAGCCTTGGATACAAGCACCTTGGAAGCTAAAGAGCATAAAAAGTTATCGATGCTCTTGTTACACCTTTTGGATGATATAGCCGAGTGGAGAAAAAATATCTTCATACTGCAAGAAGCCAATGATATCCACTATCTGGACTCTTCGCTTTTAAGTTCGTGTCTGCAGATACAATCGATATTTGAGAAAAAAGATGTAGCGCAGAATGATGAAGACGATTTTGAGCTTTTTTAGCAGCCGGAACGGCCGTTCTGCCTAGAATCGGTTCGTCCAGCTAAGCGCGAATAGAGAGAACTTTGTCCTACTTCAACACAGCGACAAAGTTGCGGCCGAAGCTGTAGAGGTAGACGCGTTTATAGCTCTCTTTGCCTTCTTCAAGCGCCTCTTTGAGGTCTTCCATGTCTTTGATCTCTTTCCCCTCTATCTGTACGATGACGGAACCTTTTCGTATCTCCTGACGTGCAGCCTCGCTGCCCTCTTTTACATCGGTGACGATGACGCCTGTGACGTTGTTGGGGATGCGGTACTTGGCACGCGCCTCGTCGTTAAGCGGCATGACATCAAGCCCTTCAAGCATCTCAGTACCGTTTTGTGCGGTCTCTTTTTCCAGGTTGCCCAGCTTGACGGTGGCCGTACGCTCTTTCTTGTCCCGCTCGTACGTGATCGTGACTTTGTCGCCGGGAAGGTGCATGCCGACGCTGTTTTTCAGGTCGGAACCGTTCTTGATCACGTTCCCGTCGACTTTGATGATCAGGTCGCCGCGTTTAAGCCCTGCATCCGCTGCGGGGGTGCCGGGGAGGACATTGACGATCAATGCCCCTTTTTTGTTTTTGTAGAGGTCGCGCAGCTCTTTGGTGAGGTTGCTCATATTGACGCCGAGGTATCCGCGTTCGATGCTTCCCTCTTCGATGAGCTTTTTGGCGATGTTCTTGACCATGTCCACCTCGATTGCGAAGCCGATGCCGTTGTTGCCACCGCTGCGGGTGATGATGGCGGTATTGATGCCGATGAGAACGCCGCGGCTGTCGACCAGCGCGCCGCCGGAGTTGCCCGGATTGATGGAGGCGTCGGTCTGGATAAAGTTTTCGTACTCGTTGATGCCGATACTGTTCTTGTGCTGGGCGGAGATGATGCCCTGCGTGACCGTCTGGCCAACACCGAAAGGGTTTCCGATGGCGAAGACGACGTCACCGACGTGCAGGTCCGAGGAGGTTCCCATCGCTATGGGGTGAAGAGATTCCGCATCTATCTTTATGACTGCGACATCTGACTTGGGATCGGTGCCGATGAGTTTGGCTTCGTACTCTTTCTCACTGCCGGGAATGGTGACGATGATCTCCTCGGCTTTGTCGATGACATGGTTGTTGGTGATGATGTAGCCGTCTTTGCTGACGATCACCCCCGAACCGAGGCTGTTGCGCTGCGGCGGCTGCTTCTGGTGAAAACGGGGACCGAAGAACTCTTCAAAGAAGGGGTGCATCTGCGGCGGAAGGGTCTCTTTTATCCCTTTTTGCTCCTGCTTTGTCGCGATGTGGACGATGGAGTCGGTGGTGTTCTTGATGGCGTCATGGAAAGAGAGTATGCTGTTTTGTGTGTTTGGCATGACGCGGGTTTGTGCTTTGGGCGCTTCGACGAAGTCGATGGATGCGGCGCTGAGCGATGTTGCGAGAATAAGTGAGAGTGTCATAGTTCTATACATTGTCAGTTCCTCTTTGATTTAAAATAGTAATAGAAGCTATTATAGGCCTGCGAGGTAAATGTATTATTAACGTGTACGTTACGAAAAAAAGTGCTTATTCGTCTGAAGTTTTGGAGAATCGGTTCTGATTGTCGGCATAGGTCGCGAGCTGCTCTTCGCGCTGCTGGGCGGCGAGTTCCTGCCGTGCTTTGGCTTCCATCATGCTCGCCGTCGCTGCGACTTTGTAATCCTGCGGACTGGGGTTGGCCGGGGCCATGGCGGCGGCTTTTAATTTCTGCGCTACCGCGATGGCTTCGCGCGGAGAGTCTGCGGCGGGAGTCGAGATGGGGACTTCGCCGCCGACGGCATACATGCGCCCGTCGGGACCCTGCTGGTAGGAGAAATTCGCCCCGCCGCCGACAACACCGCCGCCCGCCGCCAAATGCGCGGCTTCATGTGCGCGCACTTCGCTGTCGCGGGCCTGAAGCTCTGTCACCTGGCGCTGTTCGTCAGCTGTCAGTCCCAGAGGACTTTTTTCCTCTTCGCTCTTCTTGTCAGGGCGCTCTGCCTGCGGCTCTTTTTCCGCATTTATATCATTCTTGTTTTGGGAGGGGGAAGAGGTTGGTGGCGAGTAGTGTATGGATGCGTTTGATACTGTCATTTTGATTTCTCTGATCCTATTATACAATAGAATCAGCTAGAAAAGAATAAATATTAACTAAGAGCGTTCAATAAGGGTAAGCGCATAGCTGATCGCGTTATGGTAGCTCTGTACTTTGGCGACGCCTTTGTAGGCGATGTCAAAGGCCGTTCCGTGGTCGACGGAGGTACGGATGACGGGGAGGTTGAGCGAGACGTTGATGCTCTCGTCGAAGTAGAGCGCTTTGAGCGGCGCGAGCCCCTGGTCGTGGTACATGGCGCAGAAGTAGGTGAACTGCTCGCGACTGGCAGGGGTGAAGGCGATGTCGGGGACAAGCGGCCCTTCGAAGACGCCGCCGCACACTTTGTTCGCGTTGGCAATAGCGCGCTCGATGATGCGCTCCTCGTTGCCAAGCACCCCGTTGTCGCCGGCATGGGGGTTGAGGCCGAGTACGCCGATCTTCTCAGCCTGAAGGCTGCGCTGCAAGTCGACAAGAAAGGCGGTAAGGCGCTCATCCTCGATCGCAGAAGGCACCTCTTTGAGCGGCATATGTTCGGTATAGAGCGCGACATACATCTGTTCGCAGCCGAGCATCATGATGGCCTCTTTGCCAAAGTGCCGGCGAAGCAGGTCGGTGTGCCCTTTGTAGCGCAGGCCCGCTTTCATCCACGCCTCTTTGTGGATAGGCATGGTGGTGATGGCATCGCAGTTTCCCGACTCGCTCAGCGCGACCGCTTTCATAAACGACTCGTACGCGTAGCGGCCGGATTTTGCCGAGACGACGCCCGGCTCTATAGTGCAGGTGAGGTTGAGCGGTGCGAGTTCAAGGTTTTCAGGCAGTGTCAAGCCCAGCAGCGCTGCTGCGTTTTCAAGCAGGTGGCGGTCTGCGCAGTAGACGGGCGTGCAGCGTTCGCTGACAGCCTCATGCGCGCGCAGGGCTATCTCGACTCCTACGCCGTTGGGGTCGCCGATGCTGATGGCTATGCGCGGTTTCATTAGCTGATAAGGCTCTTCATCTCGCGCACGGCCGCAGCGAGGCCGCTGAAGACCGAGCGGGCGATGATGCTCTGGCCGATGTTGAGCTCGGTGATCGCCTCGATGTCGACCATGGCACCGACGTTGTGGTAGTTCAGGCCGTGGCCCGCGGCGACTTTGAGGCCGATATTTTTGGCGTGTTCGGAACTCTGGACAATGGCATCAAGCGATGCCTGAAGACGCTTGGCCAGTTCGTCGCGCGGCAGTTCGAGCGCTTTGATGCTGTGGTGCGTATGCGGCAGGGCGGAGTGGAGCATGGCGAAGATATTGGCGTAGCTGCCCGTGTGCAGCTCGATCCACTCAGCACCCAGCGCATGGCTCAGTTCGACGGCCGAAGCGCTCGGGTCGATGAAGAGCGAGACCTCTATGCCCGCCGCATGGAGCTTCTCGATGGCCGCTTCAATTGCTTTTGCCTGTCCCGCGACATCCAGACCGCCTTCGGTCGTCACCTCTTCGCGGCGTTCGGGTACGAGGGTCGCACGGTGGGGCTTGAGCGCGCAGACGATGGCGATGATCTCCGGGTCGATGGAGCACTCGAGGTTGACAGGAAGCGGCGAGCTCGCGATGATCTTCTCCGCGTCGCGGTCGTGGATGTGGCGGCGGTCTTCGCGCAGGTGGATGGTGATCTGGTCGGCACCGTTCTGGGCACAGACGGCCAGCGCCATCAGCGGGTCCGGGTCGTTGATCTTGCGCGCTTCGCGCAGTACGGCGATGTGATCGATGTTGACGCCCAGCGTCATCTTGGTCTCTCGTGGC
>JBFEWT010000015.1:0-29288 GCA_041546225.1 Sulfurimonadaceae bacterium | reverse complement strand
CATTCACTGCCTTTAAAGGGCACTACCCAGTCATCCCTGGCAAACTGGATCTTCCCGGGACCATCTACTGGAAAAGTGATTTCACTGCTGTGACTGATGCCATTGCCGCTGCGCAACTGGGCATAGATGATGCCAATCTCTCTGCAGCACATATCGCTATGGAAGAGGTACGAGGAGCCATGTATCACCTGCGAAGCACGTTTGAGAACTACGACTTCATCACCGACCGCGTCACCGATTATCATGATGCTATGGAGCCGATCGCTCTCGCCGTTAAAGGTCTTGTCGACCCTTCTGAAGTGAACCAGAGCGTCAAGGACGCTATCATTGCCGCACTGCCGAATGCCATGCGTGCCATGCGAACACTCCAGCGTGATGTACCGAATCTGGACCTTGCCGCTTTCGGTCTGGATGCGACATGGCTGCTGACGCAGAATATCAGCATCGCGGATCAACTGGCCAACCTTCAGTCACTGCAGGATGCGCTAGACAGCGATACGGCTGCAGATATTCTTTCCGCGGCACAACTTGTCAAGCCGAAGTTTATTCCATTCTTCAAAGCGTTTGGCGATTTCACACCTCTAGCTACATAATAGGAATCCTCCGGGCTTCACACTCCTAAGAATTCACCAGGGCATTATGCCACTGTACCAGTGTCAACCGGTACCCCTCTTCGACGGGGCGTACCTCATGGCTGAAGACCGGGTTGCTGGGGAAAACGACCATATCACCCGCTTTGGGATATAACACGATGTTATTGCCTTGCGCGTCATAGAGGTAGTTGAACAGCAGTTCACCGCCGCTGAAACTGTACGCGTCATGCGGCCGGGCACTCCATGAGGTTGTGAAGAGTACGGTAGTAAGCTTGCGCTGGGGTGCGACGCAGACAAAGCCTGCGGTATTGCCTTGATCGTTGACCAGTTCACTGGAGTCATCTGCATGTTTCTGGTAAAAGTCGCCTCGGGTATACTCAAGGACCTGCAACGCCGTCGGCGTGGTCATGGCCAACGTGAAGTACGCTTCTATCTTTTGCTGAGCCAGGGCGAAGGCATCGCGATAGATCGCTTCGAGGTATTCAGGGAGGGTGTGGATGACCGTTTTGCGGATCTTCTCATCGACGTCGGGAACTACGACACCCTGCAGCACGCTTTTTTTGACCATAGCCGCTTCGGCATCCTCATCGCCGCGAACGGAATCCGCAATGCTTTTGCACACCTCTTCGCTCAGGACACTGCGGAGATACAAAAAAGGTTCATCGTAATAAGGATTGGGTAAAAGCATGTTTTCGATATGGCAATCGAAAATAAAATCCTCACAATAGACATTGTTACTGATCTGCTTCAAGGAGTGCTCCCATTCTAAATATGCCATTATACTCCAAATGCGGGAGTCTCGGGGCAACAGATTAATGCCCGCATAAGTTGAACTGTTCTACTATTGAGTTATACAACACAAAGGAGTTATCATGATCGATAAAAACAAGATCAAAAAGACCGTTAAAAAAGAGATGAAAGACCTTTTCAAAAAAGAGCTCAAACAACAGGTAAAAAAACAGATCAAACTCTATAAGAAAAAAGAGAAAGCCGAAAAGAAAAAGAAGTAATCTTCTTCAAGATGACCCGTTCCGGGTCACACCCTCCATATAAACCACGTAATATCTGCAGAGATACAGCCGAGAGTTAATCGCACACTGCAAGCACCCCTTCATCACACCTGATCTATAATTACGATAAAAACGAGAGCACCGATGCGTTCAACATCTTCAGCAGGAAAAAGCAATAAACCCTACAAAGGCGGCCCGAAAAAAAAGCCGCAAAAGCCCTCCGCTAAACGCCCGGCGGCGCAAGGCGGCAAAAAGCCTGCCGGCACAGGGGCGAAGGTAGAGATCTTCACCGCTTCTTTCTGCCCGCACTGTGCCGATGCAAAGTTCTACTTCAAACAGAAAAAGATCCCTTTTAAAGAGTACAACCTCGAACACTCCGCCGATGCGGAGAAAAGGTTTCGCGGATACGGCGGAAAAGCCATACCCCTTATCATCGTTAAGGGAAAGGTCTTGCGCCGATGGGATATAAAAGCGTTTGAAGCTGCCTATAACGCTAAATAGCCCTGCCCCTCAATAGACCAGCGGAACAAATGCGAACCCGTAATGCGACACTGTTTCGCACGCTCCATCTGTATCTTTAAAGACGACATCGATGCGGTCTTGAACCGGGATCACCATAATACCGCCCGGACGCAGCTGCTTTAACAGCTCCTCGGGCAACTGATCCGCCGCTGCCGATACAAGGATCTTGTCAAAAGAGCTGTCCGGGATGCCAAGGGCGTGACCGGCCTGCTCTACCGTCACATTCGAGAAGCGGTATTTAGAAAGGTTCTCTCTGGCAAACTCAACAAGTTGAGCGATCCGCTCGACCGCCCTCACCTCTTTGACGATCCCCGCCATAAGGGCCGTCGCCCAGCCCGAACCTGCGCCTATCTCCATGACAGAGTCACTCGCACGCAACTGCAGCAGTTCCAGCATAAAGGCTACGGTATAGGGCTGGGAAATCGTCTGACCGTAACCTATGGGCAGTGGGTAATCTTCGTACGCCTGCTCTTCATAGCCGCCGACAATAAAATCTTTGCGGTCTACCCGCTCAAAACTGCGTGTCAGATCCACCGTGTGAAGCACCCCGGTGTTGAGTAGATGTGTCACCAGTTCTGCCTGCGACCTCATGAGACACCATCATTTTTCCTGAACTGCACCGCAGCGTTCGCTATGCGTTCAAATACCCGTATTTTTTGCCGATGCGGCGTCCAGTCGATTAAAAACGTCGCAAGTGCTTCCCACAGTGAGACCCATGCCGCTATCGTCAAACCTTCGGTAAAGACCCCGCTCATGACACTTTGTGCATCTTCAAACTCCTGCCCCAGCGAAATGGAGAGTGTCAGCAGAACAATACCGATACCAAACAGGATATACGAACGCCGCCGCATTCTGTCGAGCTTTCGCACTTCGAGTTCTTTGAGGTAGAGGAAAAAATTCTGCATGCTGGTGCGTACACGCTCGAAAGCGCTCTCCTGAGGAAGCTGTGAAAAGCAGAAATGGATGATGAAAGCGCTCGAACCGATCTCCTCGACAGACGCCGTAATGTAGTCGACGAGGTTCTGGTCAAGGTCTTTTTTCATATAGGGCGCGGTCTTGTCAAAATTGCTGTAAAGGTCTTCTACCTTTTCCGCAGCGATCTCGACAACCACCTCCCCTTTATCATTGATGGCATAGCGTTCAAGTATCTCTTTTTTCATGATACTCTATTATACATCACACCGCGGCAGACATCTCTTAGAAAAAAGTTTTTTACAGGGCGGAGCAGGCCTTGCCGTCACACTGGTTTACTTCAATGGTAACATGCGAAAGTTTTTCGAAACCCTCAAGCAGCGCTTTGTAGTACGTCGGTGAACGTGGGTGTTCTGTCACAAGAGACACGATCGCCGCATAATGGTTCGGCCCTACCTTCCAGATATGCACATCCGTGACCAGGTTCTCATTTTCGGCTTCAATAACAGCAATTATAGCCGCTTTATACTCCTCTTCGATACTCCCGTCAAGCAGTATAGGGCTTGTCTCCTGTACCAATAGATAAGCCCAGCGCAAGATGATATAGGCACCGACGACGCCCATCAGCGGATCCAGGAAGACCCAGCCGAAAACCTTCCCGGCGATAAGGGCGATAATGGCAAGCACCGAGGTCAATGCATCGGCAAGGACATGTATATAGGCGGCTTTGAGGTTATGGTCATGGGTGTGGTGGTGGCCGTGGGAGTGATGATGATGGTGATGGTCATCTTTTAGGAGGAGTGCGCTGATCAGGTTGACCGCCAGTCCCAATACGGCGACGGCGATCGCTTCGTTGAAGTGGATCGCATGCGGTTCGAACATACGCTGAACCGACTCGATCAGCATCATCACCGCTACGACCGCCAACGTCACGGCGCTTGCAAAACCGCCAAGCACGCTCACCTTCCCCGTTCCGAACGAGAATGCCGGGTTCTGGGCGTGCTTGCGGGCATAGCGGTAAGTGAACAAAGCGATCATAAAGGCGGCCACATGCGTCGCCATATGCCAGCCATCCGCCAGCAGTGCCATCGAACCGTAGAAACTCCCTGCCGCGATCTCTATGAGCATCACAACGGCTGTCAGGATCAGGACAAGCTGTGTCCGTTTCTCTGCGTGCGTGTTCTCTATGCCAAAATCATGCTCTTGCTGCCAGTTTGCAAGCGTGTGCGTATGTTTCAGGTCTTCGCTTGTGTTCACGCGATACTGCTGTTCTTCTGTGCCGTACGTTTAAGTATCTCACGCAATGCGCTGTCAGGGTGGATATTCTCGATATCATGCACCATACGGATCAGCGCATCATAAGAGCCGAGGTCTACCGTTTTTGAAAAGAGTGCCTGTTTTGAGAGGTAGTCGTACACTTTGTCCGCTTTAAGCATCTTCACTTCGCTCAAGAGGATATCAAGCTGGGCATTTGCTACAAACGGATCGGCTGTAAACAGGTTCATGACCTTTTGAAGAGCACTCTCCTTTTCCAGACCGCGTTCTTGCAGCAACTGCACAAGCATAGCCTGCGCACTCTCTTGCTGTGCCGTTGCGACTTGCTTGTTTTGCGAACCCGGGCGCTGCAGCGTAACGGCAAATGCAACGTTCCCGACAATGAGTACCGTACCTATCAATAAAAAGCGTTTTTTCATCTCAATACCTTATAGTAACTCTATCTGATTTACCCATTATAGGATCCAATAGTAAACAAATGTTTATCGCTTCAGCCCATATGCTGTTTCACTTTTTCCTTCAGTGTTTCAAGGATGATCGGTTTTCCCATCACGTCATCCATCCCTGCATCAATATACCTTTGCTGATCCTGTTTGAATACATTCGCACTGAGCGCGATAATGGGGGTTCTGCTCTTCGTGTGTTCCTGCTCATACCGGCGGATCCGGCGGGTCGCTTCTACTCCGTCCATCTCCGGCATGTTGATGTCCATCAGAACAAGCCGGTACTCTGAACCCGCTTCAAACTTCTCTATGGCTTCACGTCCGTTATTGGCCATTTCGCACCGGTACCCCAGCTCCTCTTCAAGCATTATCTCCACGACCATCTGGTTGGTCGGGTTATCTTCGACAACAAGGATCACCCCCTCGTTCTCTTCTGCCGCGGCTTCGCTTGAGAGTACTGCATGCGCAACAGACGCTTCCTCGCGGCAGCGCGGCAGCTCCAGCTCAAACGTAAACGTCGAACCCTTTGACGGAGTACTTTCAACATGCAGTTGCGACCCCATCATCTGCACAAAATTGCGGCAGATGGCCAGTCCCAGCCCGGTTCCTCCGAAACGGCGGCTGATAGAGGTGTCTTCCTGGGAAAACGCCTCAAAGATCTTCGAAAGGTTCTCTGCCTGAATTCCCTCGCCGCTGTCTTTCACGCTGAAACTGACATTGACCTTCTCCTCATCCGCTTCGTTCATACCGATAGTGACTTCCACCACTCCGTTTTGAGGTGTGAACTTGATGGCATTGCTGACGAGGTTGGAGAGGATCTGCTTAATGCGCAGCGGATCCCCGATAAGGCATTGTGAACGTGTTTCAGGCAGTTCTATGCGGTAATCAATCGACTTCTCTTCTGCAAGGGTGTCAAAAAGATGCAGTGTCGGTTCAAGTTCCTCGGGCAGTGAGAACGCCGTTTTTTCCAGAACAATGTTCCCCGTCTCTATTTTCGAAAAATCCAGGATGTCGTTTAAGATGCCCAGCAACGTTTTCGAACTTTGCTCGATCGTGGTGACGTATTGTTCCTGCCGTTCATTCAGCGAACTCTTCGCCAGCAGCTGTGCAAAACCGATCACCCCGTTAAGCGGCGTGCGTATCTCATGGCTCATATTGGCCAGGAACGTATCTTTTGAGCGGCTCGCAAGCTTTGCTTCCTGCAGCGCTTCAAGCACCTTCTCTTTCTCTGATGACAATGCTTCGATGAGTTCTTCATTGGCACAACGCAGCCTGAAACTCTCTTCGATCGTCCGGCTCATCCGTCGTGCGCTGACCAGGGTGATCAGCATAAACAAGACGATCATCGCACTCATGTAGGGATGGATCTCATGGCTTCCGGAGAGAAACTGGTAGATCAGCGGCAGCAGAACCGCCAGGTTATAGATGGCATAGACAAAAAAGATCTGTGACAGCGAAGAGACAGCGCCTGCGACCATACCGGCTATGACAAACGCAAGGAAGACCTGATGAACCACCGAATCATGCGTAAAGAAGAGTACGGAAGTCGCAGCCCAGACCAGTGCCGTCGCGACCACTCCCGCGACGAAGATCCTATACCACCGTTCATCCTGCCCGGTTTTGCGGACTTTATAGAAATAGTACGATATATACCGCAGCAGCGAAACTGCAAGATTGACTGCAAACCACCCCGCAGCCACTTCCACGGCAATGACATCCGAGAGTAAAAAGGCAAGAATCCCTCCGTTAAGGATCGTTGCCAATAGCGTAAGGGGGAGGTTTTGATAGAGAAGGCCCAGTTTCTGGGAACGTATCATCATATCCGAACAGTCACCTTTCAAAACAGCCCTCCTTCTTCTTTTTTATCATTGTGCTACAAGCTCACTGAAAATATACCCATACCCGTCAGCCTGCCTTCTGTGCTTTATGCTGACGAGGCCGGCAGTGTGATCACAAAACGTGCCCCCGCATGACCGTTCTCTACGGCAACCGAACCGTGCATGTTCTTCTCGATTATCGCACGGGACATATACAGACCGATACCCGTTCCCGCATCATCCGGCTTCGTCGTAAAGTAGGGCTTGAAGATATCGTTGACTATCGATTCATCAATTCCTCCGCCGTTGTCTTCAAAGCAGATGCGGATTTTGCCCTCTTCCTCTTTTATGGAGACTTTTATTTGCCCTTTGAAGACCTTGCGTTCCACGATGACATCACGTGCGTTCTTAAAGAGGTTCATCAGAACCTGTATCAGTTCATTGCGTATGCCATCGACATAACAGCTCCCCTCGGTGACTATCTCTGTATCGATTTTCGCATATTTCAGCATTGCATCGCTCAGTGTCAATGCGGCGCGAACGGTCTCATCGACATCGCAGCGTTCCTGTTTTTTATCAAGATTGTAGAAGTTTCTAAAATCGTCTATCGTTTTGGACATATACTGCAGGTTGTCGTTAAAGCGCTCATTGATGGTCTCGATTTCATTGGGATTAAAAAAGCCCAGCTTTACTTTGAAGTAGAGGTCCTGATTGACAAGTGCCATCGTATGAAGTGGCTGTCGCCACTGGTGGGCGATCTGCTCGATCATCTCCCCCATCGAAGCGAGCTTTGACTGCTGGATCAATATCTGGTCTTTCTCCCGCGCTTCCTCAAGGCCCATGGAGACCTTCTCCTTAAGCGTAACGTTCAAAGAGCTCAGTTTCTCGACATACTCGCTCTGCAGCAGCTGGATACGGTCTGCCAATGCCCATGAGAGAAAGATCATCTCCAGAGCCGAGCCGACCTGCTGTGCATAATTAAGGATATAGAAGCCCTGAAAGACATTGAGTTTGTTCAGCGCGATAAGAAAAGTCCCTAAAAGGAAAGCACTCCATCCAAGGATATAAAAACGTGCAGGTTTGTACTTCTTTCGCCAGACGAGGATACCTGCGATCAGCAAAAGTACGGGGATGACAGCGGCTAAAAATGCATCGACGATGACGACATAACGGTATGGCAGTATAAAAGCAGCCACCACGGCAGAAGCGCTTAAAAGCATCATGCCATGGAGCAGCCGGTCCATCTTCGGTATATACTCTTTTGTATGCAGGAAGTGCCGGCCAAACAGGAGCGATGTCACGGCCACACACCCTATCGCGATAATGGCGCTGTGCTCAAGCATCCACTCCCAGTCTGTCCAGATAAACTGTACGCCAAATCCGTCCAAAGAGAGCTGCCAGAAGATGAACGATGCGATAAAAAGCAGGTACAGCGGGTAGTTTCTCTCACGGGTGTAATAGTACATGACCGAGTTATAGAAGAAGATGATGATAAAAATACCGTAGTATAGTCCCGCGAGTATGAAAGGGAGCTGCTGTGCCTCGATCATGTGTTCAGCGGCTTCTATCATGGCAGGAAACTGCAAGGCACCATCTGTCTGGACTTTGATATACAGGGTATAACTGCCGGCATCGGGCATTTGAAGTTTAACGAGAAAAGAGGGTTGATCCAGTTCGCGCATGGCAAACGGTCTCAGTTCGCCAAGTTCTCTGTGCTGTATCAGTGTGCCCTCGGCATCTTCAAAGTAGACATCCACATAATTAAGCGGCGGGTAGTCGATCTTCAGCCACCAGTTATGCACCAATGCTTTTTCATCGAGATCCAATTTAATTTTAAACCAATACGCCGACGACGTAAAACCGAAACTCGGGACGTCGCTTTTATGCGGTGTAAATACCTCTGAACGCACCTGTGACAACGTCAGGGTACTTTGTGTGTCTTCATAGTACGAGATCGCACCGCCGAGCAGGTATCGGTTTTCATCTTTGAGCGTCAATACGTTTTCACTGCCCAAGAGCAGCGTCATTCCAAACAGAATAATCAGTACAAAGCGAATCATTTCTACCTTTGCCGCAGGGTGGTGGTCTAGCGCAGACAGCTGTCTGCACTCTGCATATCTGATTATAGATGCTTTCGGCTAAATGTACGATAACACGCATCGATAAAGATGCCGCTGTAGGAATTCGCTACAATATAACTGTATGACATTTAAACTGCAAAGGAACTGCCATGTCTGATATGAATATCGCCGAATTTGAAACGGCTTTGCGTGAAATGAAAAAAAAGCTGGAGTCGAACCTTGAGCGCCTGCACGGCGAGATGGAAGCCATTACCACCGATGATGAGATTGAAGATATGCAGGACATGGCTTCGCTCGCGAGTGACAGCATGCACCATGCCGCCCTGCTCAAGCAGCAAGAACATGAACTTGGAGAAGTAGTCCATGCCCTTGCCAAGATCCAAAACGGCACCTACGGTATCTGCGAGAAAACCGGCAAATCAATCCCTGTCGCACGTCTGCGGGCAGAACCGCATGCACGCTACAGCGTCGAAGCCGCCAAAGAGATGGAGCGCTAAAAATATTACCGCTCTCTCCGCCGCTGACACTGTACGCATCAGGCTCCTTCAGCCTGGTATGACACCTCTTTTTTCAATATATGAGCGGATGTAATATGTCAAGGAACTGTAAAGAAATGTGATAATATATTCTGTTATAATGGATTATATTAATCAGGAGTCTACAATGAAAAGATATGTAAGTTTACTCATGCTGACGTCACTTCTGTGTTTTGCTGCCGACACGGTTGTAAACGGGTATACCATCACTCCCGAAGCCGATCTCAAAGAAGCGAAACTGCCGGGTGCCAACCTTAAAAAAGCCGATCTCACGGCAGCAGATCTCAGCAGTGCCGATCTGCACGGTGCAAACCTTTGGGGAGCATCACTGGACAACACTACACTAACAGGGGCGCAACTGCATGGTGCAAACCTCGAACATGCTTCCCTTCAAGGCAGCGATCTAAGCGGTGCGGACCTGAGCTCGGCCGACCTTCAGTGGGCGAACATGAAAGGGGCCAATATCGAAGGGGCTCTTTTTAATGACACTAAACTCGGCGGTACAATCTGGATTGACGGAACACTCTGCCATGAAAAAAGTGTAGGCAGCTGCAAGTAGAGGCCTGGGGATTCTTCCTCCCCCTAAATAAGGGAGAAACGAATGGGTACGAAAAGTTAAATAGCCATCGGGTCGAACGTCGGCTCGATCTCTTCGAAATCGTTGACGATCTGATCAAACATCTTCTGCGTCTTCTTCGCTTTGGCGATATTCTCATCAAAGATCGTTTTAGATGCAGGAAATGCTTCTGAGAGTTCCTCATAGATCAATACACGTCCGTTGATGTGCTTGTTGAACTCGTCAAACGCCTTGCGCAGGTACTCTTTTTTCGTCGTATGGCGGAAAAGCGCCTTGATCATCTTCTTGCGGTCTTTGATAGGCAGAGACTCGTCAATCCCCTCTGCCACACGCTTTATATCCAGACGCGAGAGGTAAACACCGCTGAGCGAAGGGGCCAGCAGCTTGTCGTAAAGCGCATCGACGAACGCCGGTGCCGGCTCATTGTCTTCCGCATCCCCCTCATCCGGATTACCCATCTGATCTTCAGGGTTAAAGTCACATTTGTCACGTACGAACTTGTCAAATTCTGCTCTAAACTCATTCATGTCCTGTGGATTCATGCTGTTTCCTTTTCTGATTTAAAAAAATTATACGCGGTTGCGCAGTAGTCATCGAGCAGCGCTTCATAGCCACTGTAATCACTGCCCAGTTCCGCACAGCGCTGGCGCAGTGCAGAGACGTTTTTTGCCGATTTGAGGTCGACAGATACCTTTGGCAGCCCTGTAAGCATCGAAAGATCGCTGACATCTTCCGAGACCACGACGGCATCGAAACCGCTCAGTTCAACCGCCATCCCTTCCGCACAGCGGTTGATGTCGATGTCGCCCAGTCCCAATGCCTGCGACATCTGCATAAGCGCTTCGATGTTCGCATCGAAATAGGAGAGCTCGGCACTGCTTGCAAGCGCATACGCTTTCGCGACTGCGCCCGTACCGATGAGCGCGACTTTTGCGGCACCCTGCTCTTTCAGATAGCGTTCGACCGCTTTACCGCAAAGCAGGCTGCCGTGAAGTTTCCCCTCCGAAACGATGAGTGTATCACAGGCACCGCAGAGTTCGACTTCCCGCGAAGAGCCATCAAGCAGCTCAAGCACGTCCTTTTGATACTCACTGCCCAACACAGCGCCGTTGAGCTTGGAGTTCTTCATGTTGGCAACGGTAAAATAAAAATCATCCGGACGAATGTTCATCGGGATCATCATCGCTTCATGCCCGTCTATTGCGTCGGTCTTGAAACGCTTGTTCAGCACAACGGAAAAACGGTTCTGCTGTGCCTCTTCGGCGATAAAGCCGTAGAGTCTTGTATTATTGGTTATCTGGTTTGCTTCGTTCATTCGATCCCCCAAAGTTCACGGGCTTCATCCTCTTCGCACTGGCATCGGTAGCAGAGTTTCTCGCCCTTAAGCGAGACAAACGGTGCCGCACATTCGTTGCAGTTCTTCACGGTAAAGGTCACAAGGTTCTTAACACTCGGTTCAAAGAGCTCTTTCATATTGTATGAAGGCGAAAGCGTGATCGCATCGGGTTCGCATACATCATGGCAGATATGGCACTTGATACACAAAAACGGATCGAAATCTATCTTGGAGTTGCGCCCGTCCGAACTGAGAGCACCCGTAGGACAGATGCGGTAACACATCTGGCATGCGGTACAGGCCGCTTCATCCACAAGCTTCTGCGAAGTAAAGCTCAGCTCGCCCGCATCGACTACATGGTATACCGACGGCTTTTGTACACGTTTCAACGCCGTAAACAGCAGCTTGCGTTTGTCGGGTATCTGCTTTTGGCGGATACGTGCTATCTGCTCACTGTCAGGCATATGTTCGACAAGCTCGTCCGTCGCGATCTCGACTTCGCGCTCAAACCTGTTTTTGGATGCTACGGCATTTTTGAGATTGAACGAACGGAAGAAGTCGCGGCGGTCCGGCGTCTCTTCATCTGCCGACTCTTGCGCTTCATAAGCCGTCATCTCCATCGTCACCGTAGCAGGGTTTTCCGTCGCTTCAAGTACGTAAAGTGCTTCATCCACACTCTTTTCAATCTGCGGTTTACAAGTATGGGCGATCTCACACCCTTCGCAATGCCCCATATCAAAACGCAGCGTCCCTTTCATCGAGGCAAGCGCGATAATATGCTCCACGTTCAGCACACTGAGACACGGGACGTTTTTACGGCAGGAGAGCAGGTCATCCTGTTGCGCAGTGAACGCGAAAAAGAACTCCGTCGGGTCAAAATCATCCAGCCTAAGCGCTTCGGAAGGACAGATGCCGCTGCATCCGCCGCAGCCGACACATTGTGAGAAGTTGATTGCCGGCAACGCTTCAGGCGCGATAACGATAGCCCCGGTCGGACATATGGCCGAACAGTGCGTACATGCGCTGAACTTGCTTACAGCACGTACACACTTTGCGGCGTCAAGAGTCACTCCTGCCATTATGCTTACGCGGCGTTCCCGCTCAGGTATTCATTGTCCGAGAGCATAAACTCAAGCGCCATCTCAGCAGCATCATAATAAAGCGGTGTGCGTGCCTCGTACTTGCAATTGATCAGGTACATCGGCGCCCACTTGAGCAGGTGTTTGTTCAAGAACTCTTGCTCAACACCTTTGAGTTCTTCGATCGCCGCTGCGTCGTTTTCATTCTCCGCTTTGATCTGCGCTTCACAGAGGTGGTGCATGAACTCAAGCTCAACACCGATATGATCAGACGACACGACACGTGCCACTTCAAAATCGACCATGAAGTCATAGGCGCTGTACATATCCGTAACCGGGTTAGCACCGCCTGTTTCGATCATCTGGTCGTCACGGGTATAGAACGTCTCATACGGGATAAGGTGCAGCAGCGAGAGGTTTGAGAAATCAGGATTGAAATACTGATCCAGCAAGACACTGTTTTCAAGAGTATTAAGCTGTTCCCACCCTTTAAGGTTAGGCATCATCTCGAGGATGTTTGCATCGTTTTTGATGGTATCGAGCAGTTCTGAATCGAGCTCTTGCATTAATATTCTGGAAAGAAGTGCGTATATATTGCTTCGTGCTTGTGTCTGTTCCATAAGTAAGGTGTTTCCTAGTAAAAAATTAAGGGAGATTGTAACCAAGCAGGCTTGAAAGCCCGCTTGAAAATAGAAGTTATCAGACGTCTTTGATGTTGACCTGGTACGCTTTTTTCGAAAGCGGTACCCATGGACGTTTGATGTGCATCGGACGACGCAGCTTGGAGTTGCTGTCAAGACCGCGAGTAAGGTCGTCTCTCCATGCCTGGTAGGTCTTAAAGTTGTTCTCGTAGTTAACAACGATATCACCGATCTCGTCTCCGCGCTCAGCAGGCTCCAGAATAACTTTCTGGTGCCAACAGTGCATACCCGAGATAGGGTCCGGATGTGCCGGAGCCACGGCATTTTGCCATGAACCGCTCAAACCGTCCCACCAGATGTTGTCAGAGTCTTTGTTGTACTCAGCAAAGCGCTCAGACTTGAACGGTACGATACCCTCAACATATTTGAGTTTACCCTCTTTACCGTCCATCTGGATCTCAGCCGTCGGAACACCGAAGCTGTTCATACCGCTTGTGCCGTTGTAGTTAGGAATCTGCTCCTGAGCACCAGCAGCACCGGCATTTGCCGGAGCAGCAGCCATAAACTCAGGATCGTTCATGTTCTGAGAACCGATAGAGTTTACTTTGCCGTCTGTTACACCGTTAGGAATAGTAACGGCATTTTTCAGCTTCCAGCGACCACCGTGGTGCGAACATGCCAGTGTACCCGGAAGGATACCTTCCGTCGGTACTGCCATCGCTACGAAGTAACCGCTGTCAAGGCCGGAAACAGTATCGACGATGCGTACACGCATCGCGTCACCGCGCTTGAATCCGAGTTTCTTCGCATCTGCAGTAGAGATCCAGATCGGGTCATGATTCTGTGAGATCTCCATAAGGTGCTTGGAGTTCGCAGAACGGGTGTGAATGTTGTACGGAAGACGGAAGACCGTGTTCAGTGCAAACTCATTGTCCGCTTTCATGTACATGTGGTTGACATGCGATACGATATGAACCATCTCCTCTTTCTCTTTCGGAGTACGAGGATAGAACGGAATAGAGTACTCAGGCCATTTCCAGTCGTCAGCCAGCCACTCACAGAAGAAGTCGAGTTTCTTGTCAAGTGTCGCGAAACCTTCCATCTTCTTGCCGTCGACTTCAATACCGATAGCTTTCTTCTTGCCGTGGCTCTCTGCCGTGATGACACCGGTACGCTTGTTGACAGAAACATGTTTCTTGTCATACTTGTGACCGTGTGAGATCAGGTTTTTACCGTCATCTTTCAGCTCGCGTTCCTGCGGGCTGTAGATGTGGTTCTCTTCAAGCCATGTACCGTGGTCACGCATATACTCGTATACCGGGAATTCGGCATTTTTGTAACGTGCGTCGGTCGTTGCGACTTTTTTAAGGTTCGGCAGGTTGTCGCCGAATGCTGCGTCATACCACTCGGAAATGGTAACAGGCTTGCCTGGGTGACGCTTGGATTCCCACATCTTCTTGATGCCGAGGCTTCCGTCAGGATCGATGTAGTTAACACACATATCGAACCAGAACTCATTCTCTTCCCATACTTCACCAAGACCCGCTTTGATGTGCGCTTCAAGTGTAGCACGGTTAGGGTTTTTAGGCTTCCAACCCGCTTTTTCAAGCGCAACACGCATAACCGGCTGACGGAACGATGTCCAGCGAGCAGGCATAGTCGCTTCTGAGTGCTGGTCATGACGTTCGCCGGCCAGACCGACCGGAAGGATGTAGTCAACATACCAGTTTGTCTCTGACCATACCGGAGAGAGGTTGAACGTAAGTTCCATCTTGCTCTCGTCTTTGATCACTTCCAACCAGCGGAAACCGTCCGGATTGATCCAGACAGGGTTGTACATACGCGGAACCCAGACAGAAAGTTTGCTTGGAACGTTCAGGCCGCGCTTGCGCCATTTGTCCTGCCACTCTGTATCAGAGAGGAGGTGTGGCAGCAAGAACGAAAGTTCATACGTTGACAATGGCCACTCAGGCGGCCATGAGAGTTCGTTGTACAGATCGACTTTAGGGATATCCGCACCGCGTTTACCCTGACCGACTGTAGATGAACCGCCTTTACCGCCGACAGAAATAACATGCCAGTGGTGGAAGAACGTACCGCCCTCTGGACCGATAGCACCACGAAGACCAAGCGGCAGGAAGCCTGCACGGCCACTCATCCAGCCACCGCGGTTACCCGCAGCCGCTGCACGCCAGAAGTATGATGAAATCGATGTGTCTGCCCAGATAAACATGTCATAAAGCTGCTCAAGTTTCTCAGCTGGTACATGTGTCTCTTTAACAGTGAACTCAAGCGTATACGGTGAGTAAAGCTCTTTAAGCACGCTAAGGAACGTCTGGAAGTCGTTACCCTTAGGCATTGCAGAGATATACCCTTTGTCAACCATGAACTGAAGGTAGTTCTTGTTGTCAAGGAATACTTCCCAGTTCATCCATTTGCGAACGAACTCTTCGTTGACTTTGCCTTCGTTAAGAATACGGTTCGTCAGGTAGAGGTAGATAGCCGGTTCAGTACCAGGCCAACATGCGATCCAAAGATCTGACATACCCGCAGAGTTTGACATACGCGGATCCATAACGACAAGTTTTGCACCTTTTTTACGTGCATCTGCAATGTGTCCCGCTGCCTGCTGGAAGTAGTGACCTGCATCCGCCGCATGCGACGAGTTAAGGAAAATCAGCTTGGCATTAGCCCAGTCCGGACTTGAACGGTCATCGTTCGCCCACTGGATAGTCGGTGTACGGCCATTTGATGAACAGATGTTCGTGTGGGAGTTGAATGCGTCAACACCCAGTGTATGCCATACTTTACCGGTAAAGCCGTTCTCGTTCGGACGTCCGACGTGGAACATAACCGTTTTCTTGGAAAGCTCGTCACCCTTGCGGAGTGTGTCACCCATCTTCTTACCGATGGCTGTCATCGCCTCGTCCCATGTCGTACGGACCCATTTACCTTCACCGCGCTTCGAACCCGGAGCACGCTTCAGTGGGAACGGGATACGGTCCGGATCGTACATCTGTGACTGGGTTGCATAACCCTTCGCACAGTTACGTCCGCGAGAACCTGCATGAAGCGGGTTACCCATGTATTTCTTGACGGTAAACGTCTTTTTGTCGATCCAAGCCGTAAGACCACAAGAAGCCTCACAGTTAGAACATGCTGTAGGAACGATAGCGTAGTCGATGACTTCGATACCGTCCGGATTTTCAGCACTTTGGACACCATGACGGTCAATACCACCGCGTTTCCAATCCTGTCCGCTGAGCTCCTGGAAGTCTTCCCACTGCTCTAGTGGCGGATAGAATGAAAGTGAGTCCGGAGTATTAGTAAACTTGCTGTCACTAACAGACTCGGCAATAGCATCGGTCGTGAAAACGCCTTTTGCAATCGCAGCGCCGGCAACTGTAAATGCCGCGCCTTTTAAAAATGATCTTCTACTTTCTAAATACATTCAATGCCTCTCTTAGCTCATAGGTAGTAGTTGTGGGATTGTCAGCCAAACGTGTTTTGCAACCCAAAGACCGACAAGTGCAGATAAAGCCGCAACATTCAGAAGGTTCGTAGAACGGTTGATAACACTCAACAGAACCAGTACCATCGGGATGATATACGCAACAATCTGTCCGATCCAGAACATTGTCGCATATTCACCGTGTCCTTTGATAAACTCCAGTACCGCACCGACTTCTTCAGCTTTCATTGGGCCGAAAACAAGCTCTGCCATATAGAGAATAAATGCCGCAAGCGCACTGAGACCAAGGATGGTTCCAAGGTCGCGTTTCGCCTCTTCAGGAAGTTTTGTTCCCATAAGAAGCATTGTCGCCGAACCGGCCAGCAGTGCTGCCAGGATCATCTGAGCAGACTCAGTCGGCATCTGCCACAGTTCGCGTGCCGTACACTGAGACATCAATGCCGCAGTATAGAGTGTAACAGGTACCGCAAGGATCGTAACCCAAAGCAGTACTTTGTCAAACAGCGCATTGTCTTTTTTGACAAAGCTTGCGAATGCCAGAAGGAACAGAAGTCCTACAAAACCTGTTGCCATCCACGCACCGATGGTAATCGCCGATGTCAGGTGCGGATAGAAAAAGATATGCCACATTCTGAACGGCTGGTGAAGGTCCGCCAGCGTGAACAGAAGGAAAATGTGAATAAAGACAATCGAGACGACCGTTGTAGGGAATCTCAGGTTGCCCGCTGCTTCAGGGTATTTTCTCAACAGGAAAAAGAGCATGAAGATAACACCGGTACCGATGCTCTTAGCCCACATATTGATCGTAACCAGCCAAGGCCATACGATGCCAGGTAGTCCAACGTCAAGTGTTACAACCGCATTTGTTGCTGCTAGTGTTTCGTGTACCATTAGTGTCCTCCTACCGACATTTTTGATGTCATCTTGCCGAATAGGTCATGACCTTCCGGACGGAACGATGCCAATGGATTGAGTTGAACATTGCCACCGCCTACGTAGAAGTGATGCGGGAACGTACCTTTTTCAGGTTTACGTACCTGTACATCTCCCTGGCGCTGCTGAATATACTTGCTGATGTTTGACGCAGGATCATCAAGGTCACCGAAGATATTCGCTTCAACCGGACATGCAACGACACATGCCGGCATCATGCTGCTCGCAACACGGTGCGCACAATATGTACACTTGTCAGCCGTATGTGTTTCAGGGTCGATGTAGATCGCACCGTACGGACATGCCATAACACAGCCTGCACAACCGATACAGCGCTCTTTATCGATGTTGACAATACCATTTTCGATATAGTGCAGCGCACTTACCGGACAGATACGTTCACACGGTGCGTTGGCACAGTGGTTACAACGTAACGGAGTGAAGGTACGTTTTGTCTCAGGGAATGTCCCCACATCCACATATTTAACGCGAAGTCTCCATGTACTAAGCGGAACCTCATTTTCCACTTTACATGCGATTTCACAACCCTTACATCCCATACAAAGATGCAGGTCTACCAGAAACCCTAATTGCATTTACTCTCCTTTTACCAAACTTCAAAGGTAATACTATCTCATGCTTAATTGCATAGTCTTAAACTGCTAGAATCAAAAAGCACCGTAACAACGGCGTTTTAAAGCGTAACTCGCTACATGGATAGTACCAAACAATAGATTAACTCAAACTAAATGAAAAGGCTTTACTTGATATTTTTTTGATACACTGTGTAGAATTGGAAAGTGTATTTGCGTTGTAGTACGTTTTTTTTAATTATGAGATACGCCTCCTTCTCTCAGGCACGGCCTAAATTCATAAGATATCCGCGCATCGGGTACGCTGTCGGCAGCTGTCACATCGTGCAAAAATGTGAAAAAGCACTTAAAACACTGACATACAGCCAATGGTACGGATGATATAGAAAAGGCCAAAGAGGCATTGGGCTGAAGAAGACAGATTGACACGGAAAGGTGTCGTCGATGCATCATGCACAACTCCTTAGACCTGATATCTAAGGCTATTGTGTCACAACAATATTAAAGTACCTTATCCCTCGTCAAGATAACTTGGCGATGTTATATTACTTTAATCGGGTACGGACAGACTGTTCGTGCGCAGTCAGGCCTTCGGTATTGGCAATGAGGGCACACGCTTCGCCGATCTCGTTGATCCCCGCCTGCGAAAAGGCGATAATAGACGATTTTTTCATAAAGTTCTCGACACCCAGCGGTGAATAGAACTTTGCAGTACCGCCGGTCGGCAGTGTGTGGTTAGGCCCGGCCACATAGTCGCCGATCGCTTCAGGCGTATTCGGCCCGAGGAAGATCGCGCCGGCATGCTTGATGCTCGGCAGCAATTCAAACGGGTTCAGTGTTACGACCTCAAGGTGTTCTGGTGCGATCTCATTCATAAGGCGTACCGCTTCTTCCATCGACTCGCTCACAATGATAGCACCGCGCTCTTCGATGGACTTGCGTGCGATCTCTTCGCGCGGCAGTCTCTTCAGCCAGTTCTCTATCTCGACCTTCGTCTCATCGGCAATACGCTGTGAAGGCGTGATAAGAATGGAACTTGCCATCTCGTCGTGCTCCGCCTGCGAAAGCAGGTCGATTGCAAGATGTTTAGGGTTGGCACTCTCATCGGCAAGAATGCCGATCTCGCTCGGTCCGGCGATCATATCGATATTGACCTCGCCGAAGACCATCTTTTTTGCTGTTGCGACAAAGATATTGCCCGGACCGGTAATGACATCGACCTTAGGGATCGTCTCCGTGCCGTAAGCCATCGCAGCGATCGCACTCGCGCCACCGACTTTGAACACCTCGCTCACCCCGCAGAGGTGACACGCCGCAAGCAGCAGTTCATTGGGCTCGTTGTCCGGTGTCGGCGTCGTTACGACGATCTGCTCCACCCCGGCTACCTGCGCGGGGATGACGTTCATCAGCAGTGAACTCGGGTAGGCCGCTTTCCCGCCGGGAATATAGAGGCCTGCACGGTCTACCGGCGTCACTTTCTGACCAAGGATCGTCCCATTGGCTTCGGTATCGAACCAGCTTTTTGGAAGCTGTTTCTCATGGTAGGCTTTGATGCGGTCGTACGCAAGGTGCAGAGCAGACTTGAGCGTTTCGTCCAGCGCATCATATGCCGCTTTCATATCTGCCGTATCGATCTTCAGATCACTGTCATTCACAGGCGTCCAGTTATCAAACTTGGCAATGTGCGTTTTAAGCGCACTGTTCTTCTCGTTTTTAATCTCGTTGATTATACCGCCGACGATGGATGAGACCTGCTCGATATCCATTTTGCCGCGTCCGAGAAGTTCGTCAAATAGTGCTGAAAAATCTGTATCTGTTGTTTTGGAAAAAATCATGGTTTACCTCATCGGTACGCGTTCACGTCGCGTACCAATATTTAATTGTGGAATTATACCCTACTCAGGGATGCTACTTCGCAGTATCAGCGCCACCGGACTGTGCTGCGGCAGCGGGTGTTTTAAACGTTGTCAAAACGATATCGAGCGCGTTAAGGAAGTTCTCCGCATCCATAGAACCGACCATAGGCTGATACATCGGCTCACCCATCGGGGTAAGGAACCATGTAGCAGGAGTGCCCTGAGTCAACAGCGTAGAAGGGAAGTTCTTTATATGGGTATATGCGTCGACAGCAATAAACTCACTGTTAAGCTTTGCAACGACACGCGGGTCGCTCAGTGCGTTTTCTTTCATATGCGTACACCATTTGCACCCTGTGCTCGAAAGCAGGAACATGACCGGTTTCTTTGCCGATGTCGCCGTGTAGAGTGCCGTCTTATAGTCTTTTACCCAGTTAATGCCTTCTGCATATGCAAAGCTGAATGTCATTGCCAACAGGAGTATGATCTTTTTCATTGTTTTACCTTTTTGAGTAGTTCTTGCGCGATCTCTTCTACAGTCTTGTCCGTCACGTCGATGACGATATCTGCCAATGCACGGTACTGCGGTTCGCGTTCATTGTAAAGCTCACGGGCTTTTTCAATATCCTGAAAGAGCGGACGCTTCTTCAGTTTCTTCTTCGCGTTCGGATGGTTGATGATGCGGCCGTAGATCGTGTCGAAGCTGGCATCGAGGAGGACTACCGTGCCGATCGACTTGATATTGGGGACCTTGTAAAAACCGCCACCGGTAGAGACAAGGGTATTGGTAACGCTCTTTTCCAGCCATGTCGCCACTTTGCGTTCGAGGTCACGGAAATACGCTTCCCCCTCTTCGGAAAATATCTTCTTGATACGGCGGTTCTCCATGCTTTCGATGACGTCGTCCGTATCGATGGCAATAAGCTCCGAACGGCTGATCACTTCACGGGCGACACTGCCTTTGCCGACTCCCATAAAACCGATAAGAATAATATTGTCCACGCGCATCCTCTCAAACGAATTTGCGCATTGTAGCATTCATAGGCAACAAATGGCAACTATGCGGCGTCCATTGTCATTGAAAACTCAGGCGGTTTTTTCTTTATCTCTGCATAGGTCAACATCACTTTGAGAAGATTATACTCCAGTACAGCGAAGGAGAGCAGCATCGAAAGCGCTCCTGCTTTGAACAGCAGCGGCTGCCACAACGCCGCGATGAACAGCAACAGTGTCAGAAGGTGCAACCCATACTGCAGGCGTGCCAGACGTTCATCGATAAACTCGCGCATCGTCGGTATGGTGAAGTAGCCTGAGCCGTTCAGATGGAACCATGCGAGAAACGGGATGATCTTATAGAGCATACCGCTGATGATCGAGAGGATGAACCCTCCCCCTATCAAAATGGCGACTGCAGCCGTAAGGTCATACTCTGTCACTTCCGCACCCAGCCAGACAAACAGGCCGACAAGCAGCGAAGCGCCCCCTGTCCGCCAATACCAGACCGTCACATCACTCACCGGGCGGCGACGGCGTGAGAGTTTCAACTGTATGACAATGGCGAAAGCGAGGAAAAAGAGAAAAAGGATCACTTTGCCCAGCCACATCAACTCCGGCGAGACAAACGCAAACACTCCCCATACGAGCAGCCCCAAAGCGATCAGGTTGACGACATATTTTTTGCAGAACTTTTTAAATCCGGGCGTGACATAGAACATCGGCAGTATTTGAAAAGCGACCCCGATAATGAGGATTCCGGCAAATCCGAAGATACCCCATGTGCTGTGGATGTCGGTAAATCGAAGATGGATACTCCCCAGTTTTCCTATCCCGTGCGATGCCAACAGATGCATCCCGAGCAGTACCACGAGAAGAGCGAAGAGAAGCGAAAGACGCATCGCTTTGGTCGTGGGTGTGTAATAGGAGACTTTCTTCATCGCCATGGCAACGGCACCGAGAATCACGAGAAAGCCCCCGCCGAGCAGCAGTGACGCGGCCAGGCTCAAAGCGCCGACCCCCTGCCAAAGCCCGATACTCATACAGATGAGGCCAAGCGAAATAGCAGCATGCGATAGTGCAGCTGACGCTTTCGCTTTAGGGAGTGCCACTCCTGCCAATACGGGGAGCATCTGCTGCAAGGCCCCGACCATGACCATACCGAAGACACCGATGGTTATGAGGTGCACCACTACGATCGTCTCGACGGCATAGCGGCTCTCAAACAGCGCCATCTCTCCAAAAAACAGTAAAAGTGCCGCGGCCATGCCAAAGAGCGGCGCCGTAAGAAAAAAGCGCAACGGTGCGCTGATGGGCGGTGCCTGATCGAGAGAAAGTCCGCTGAAGTTCATAGTTCTCCTCTATTCGACGATGAGCGAGTCCATCATCGTCACAATACGCTCCATATCCGCGCTCAGGTGCTGCTGTGCCATATTATAGAGCATCTGCTCCTCTTTCATGTTGTGCTGCTGAATGAGGATCATCAATGTCTCGCTCAGACCGAAAAACCGGTTGGTATCGTCAGCTTCAACCGCTGCGGACATGTCACCGATCAGACGGCGCATCTGTTCATGCTCCATGCGCATGACCTGTGTCGGTCCCTGTGTCATCCCCGTCTTCTGTTCAAACTCAGGAAAAAGGACACGCTCCTCCATCTGAAAATGGTGTTCCATCGAACCGGCAAAAGCGTTAAAGGTCTCAGCCGCATCTTTCGCGCTTCCTTTGCTTGCACTCTCTTCCATCTTGGCAAACACTTCGTCGCATGCACGGTGGTCATCGGTCAAATAGGTTCGGATATCAGTCATCATTACTCCTTCATATTATGCGAAGTATAATACAATTGTCCCTATGAACTCATTGACAAAGGTCAACAGATGAACCTTTTTAACAACACGGTATGGCCCCCGACGGGAGAAGAGTGCTTTGAGACACTCTTTGCGTCCGCAGATGTCACTATTGAGCGGATCTGTTCGAACACGCTTCGCGAGGGGGAGTGGTATGATCAGGAGAGAGATGAATGGGTCGTACTGGTTCAGGGAGATGCTACGCTGGCGTTTGATACGGGTATCACAAAGCCTCTAACCAAAGGCGATTACCTTTTCATCAAAGCCCATGAACGCCACCGCGTACTCAGCACATCCGAAGATGCCCTCTGGCTTGCCGTCCATATGAAAAAAGCCGCTATCACTTAGCGTGCAGCACGGAATCGCTTTTGTAAGGCACCTTGCCCGATGGCACGACCTTGGAAGCCTCATCGAGGTGCAGCTCCTGATCGTCGAAGAAGATGTGGGCGCGGAAAGCCTTGAGCACCTGTTCCTTGCTCAAGCCGCCCAGAAAGAACGCTTCATCGACATTGACATCCCACGCCCGCAAGGTATGCACAACCCGCTCGTGCGCAGGCGAGTTGCGCGCCGTCACGATGGCAAGGCGCACCGGTGACTCGCCCTTGGGGAAGTGGCGCTGCAAGAACGAGAGGGTCTTGAGCAGCTTGGCGAACGGCCCCTCTTTCATCGGGTTGCGGGCATTGGCGCGTTCATGCTCCAAAAAGGCGTCCAGTCCCTGCGTCTTGTAGATATGTTCGCTCTCTTCGGAGAAGATCACCGCGTCGGCATCGAAGGCGATGCGGATCTGCTCGGTATCGGTCTGCACCGATTCCGGCGGCACATAAAGGTGCGCTGCCGCCACCCCGCTGTCGATGGCCGCCTGCACGTCATGGTCGGACATGGAGAGGAAGAGGTCGACGCTGAAAGCGTCAAGGTAAGGCGAAAGAGACTCCCCGCCGCTGAACGCCGCACGGCTGATGTCGAGGCCGTAGTGCTTGATGGAGTTGAAGATACGCAGCCCCGTGTCGGGGGAGTTGCGCGACATGATGATGACCTCGACCAGCTTTTTGCCGGCAAGATCGTTCAGGCGCAGCAGCGCTTCGGCAAGATGAAACGCCGTCCCTTTCTCCAGCAGCTTCTCTTCGTTTTGCAACTGGTGTTCGCGGTAGGCCTCCAGGCCTTCACGGTCATACACGGCGTTTGAGTCCTCAAGATCGAACAATGCGCGCGATGAGATGCCGATGACCAGTACCGACGAGAGATCTAAGCCCAAAAGAGTTCCTTAGGTGGAGATTTGAGATTTATCATAGCAAAAATTGGTATAATTTCGTAATTATTTTGTAAGAGGTAGTGGAATGGCACAGCGCATTTTGGATTTGGTAAAGCCGGGGGTACTCTTCGGCGATGATGTACAGAAAGTTTTCGCCGCGGCTAAAGCGGGCGGTTTTGCACTTCCGGCGATCAACGTTGTCGGGACAGACTCAATCAATGCTATTTTGGAAGCGGCGAAAGAGGTCAACTCTCCGGTCATCATCCAGTTCTCTAACGGCGGCGCACACTACTACGCGGGCAAAGGCCTCGACAACACGGATGAAAAAGCGGCCATCGCCGGCGCTGTCTCCGGTGCACACCATGTGCATATGATGGCGGAGGCGTACGGTGTTCCGGTCATCCTGCACACCGACCACGCCGCACGCAAACTCCTTCCATGGATCGACGCACTGCTCGATGCGGGCGAAGCGTTCTATGCCACGCACGGCAAACCGCTCTTCAGCTCGCATATGCTCGACCTCTCCGAAGAGCCGCTGGAAGAGAACATCGCTACCTGTGCGGAGTACCTCAAGCGTATGGACAAGATCGGTATGACGATCGAGATCGAGCTGGGAGTGACCGGCGGCGAAGAGGACGGTGTGGACAACACCAACATCGACAACGCCCTGCTCTACACTCAGCCCGAGGAGGTCGCGTACGCATACGAAGAGCTTTCCAAAGTCAGCAAGCGCTTCAGCATCGCTGCATCATTCGGCAATGTCCACGGCGTCTACAAGCCGGGCAACGTCATCCTTACACCGGTGATCCTCGACAACTCGCAAAAATATATCGCCGAAAAGTACAATACCGGAGCACAGCCGGTTGACTTCGTCTTCCACGGCGGATCGGGCTCATCGCTTGAAGAGATCCGCGAGGCGATCGGCTACGGTGTGGTAAAGATGAACATCGATACCGATACGCAGTGGGCGACATGGATAGGCGTCAGAGATTACTATGAGAAGTACAAAGATTACCTGCAGGGGCAGATTGGCAATCCCGAGGGTGAGGATAAACCGAACAAGAAATATTACGACCCGCGCAAATGGCTGCGCGACGGTCAGAAGACGCTTATCGAGCGTGTCAAGGTCGCATTTAGCGATCTGAACGCATTGGACCGCAACTAGCATACTCTTTTAGTTCACGCGGCATAGCGCCCGCGTGATACTCTCTTTTTCCCACTGAACCCGCTTACTCTTTTGGCAGCAGATACCCTTTTAACGCGACATAGCTTGCGAATGCGGCGATCATCCAGATACCGAGTATTCCCGCATACCCCATCAGCTCAATGCCTTCTGGGCGTTTAAATACGATCATTGCCGTAATGAAACCGCTGATAAAAGGTGCCCCAAGCAGCATCAAGAGCGTCTTTTTGATCTTCTTCTGACGTGTATTCATAATAATCCTTTGTACCGGTATCGTTCCAGCATCGTCGCATTGCCGCTGACGCCGCCGCTGTGAAGGTAGAGTATCTCGCCCTCTATGCCATCAAGATGCTCAAGCAGGGCTGTCCACATCTTCGGTGCATAGATGAGATCGAACTCTACTCCTGCATCTTTAAGTTCTCGGTAGAGTGCAGCGAATTCAGCATACGGCGTAGCGAAGCGGTGTTTTTTTGTACTCTCGATGATGAAAAGGTTGGCAGGGAGATCTCCCAGTGCAGCCATCTGTTCACGCAGATAGGCCGCATCGCCGACTGCCGGCGTGGTGATAACACTGCACTCAGGCAGTTCCCGTGCAAGGTAGTATGCGGTCGTCCCCGTTCCAGCCGGCGTTACGACATTCAGCGTCTCAATACCGCTACTTTCCTGCCATCTTTTAACCGCTTCGGCAAGAACAGCGACACCGGCCTGTGCCGCCGGGTCTGCACCGCCCTGCGCGATCAGACGCACACTCCTGTCCAGTTGCGGCACGTGCAGCCCTGTCACGGTGTCGCGCCACTGCTCATGTGCGACCTCATGCAGTTTCATCCCCAATTTCAAAGCCTGGGCAAGGTTCCCCTGCACGGCTTCACGCAGCACGCTGCTCAATGGTTTCGTATAGTAGTGAAACTCCCATCCCCTGAGCTGACAAAGGCGGGCGATGGAGAGCATGGCATTGGACTGTGTCCCGCCGTAGGAGACAATGCGTTTTATGTGCGATGCATCGGCATGCAGCAGTGCATAGAGTTTCCAATATTTGTTACCGCTGAAATAAGGGTCTATGAGGTCATCACGCTTGATATGGAAACGCCGGCCGGAAAACTCCAGCGGCTCAATGGGCGATGTTGTTTGCAGAGATTCCAGCATAGTCTCTATGACGGGAATCAGAGGGAGCTTACTTGTCGTAAGTGATTGTTGCTGCGTTTGTCAGCGCTTTCATCTTCTTGTCCATGTGCGCTTTAAACTTCTCGAGGTGCAGACGCTGTTCGATAAAACTTTTCACTTCTTCAAATGCAAGTGTTTTACCCGCTTTTTTCTCTTCAAGATAGATGATGTGGTAGCCGAACTGACTCTGTACCGGTGTTGTCGTAATGGTTGCGACTTTCATGTTGAAGACGGCATCATTGAAAACCGGTACCATCTGCCCCTGCGGGAAGAACCCGAGGTCACCGCCTTTGGAAGCGCTTGGGCCTGTCGACTCTTTTTGCGCAAGTTCAATAAACTTCGACTGCAGTTCCGCACCGCTTAGGTGACGGAGCTGTCCGATCAGTTCATTCGCTTTGGATTCTGTTTTTACCAGAATATGGCGGGCATGTACTTTTTCCTCTTCGACGAACTCTTCAGGATGTTCGTCAAAGTATGCTTTTACGCTTTTCGGATCGACAGTGATGGAATCATACTGCTGCTGTTCCCATACTTTGGCTGCCAGCTGCTTTTTGATGCGCTCGAGGACAAGGTCAAGCTCTTTTTTATACGCTTCGCTTTTCAGTACACCGGTCTTGACAGCATCGCCATAGACCAGTTCCTGTGCGATCATACCGTCGATAATGCGTTTGGCAAGTTCTTCTTGCTTCTCCGGCGGAAGTGTATTGAAACGGCCCTGCGTTCCCTCCATCATTACTTCATTGACCTCTTCAGAACTGATCTTGGTCCCGTTGACCGTTGCGATCGTTACTGCTGACGCCATTGTACCGACCAGAGCGGTTACTGCAAGTAGTTTAAGTGTTCGTTTCATCATCATCCTTATGTTATCTATGATTGCGTCTGTGTCTCTTGTCAAAATAGGGCTGCACTATATATGCTACCCATTCGAAAAGAATCACAAAATTATAATTAAATTGCCGTAAACTCTTATTAATCCAGGGTAAACGTTTTCAAGAGTATAAACGACATATGTTAACAGAAACCAAACGGCCCTGTTCAGAGTGTAAGCTTAAGATGTTTCTGCAGTACATGCTCCAGTTTTTCCCGCGTCAGCGGTTTGGAGAGGTAGTCATCCAGCCCCTCATCGAGGATATGTTCGCGGTCGCCTTCCATCGCCATGGCCGTCAATGCAATGATCGGCATATAACCGCTCTTCGTCGGTGAGCGCTGCTCTTTGATCTCCTGGGTTGCCAGGATACCGTCTTTGACCGGCATATCGATATCCATAAAGACGATATCGAAATCGCTGTCTTCGCAGAGCTTGACCGCTTCATCGCCATTGCTGGCAGTGACCACCTCTATGTTGTACTCATGCAGGAGTATCTTGATAAGTCTCTGATTGATCAGGTTGTCTTCGGCTACCAGTGCGGTAATACGTTCGTCTCTGATCTCCTCTTTGGTACTTTTAACTTTCGGCAGTTTGAAGACCGTGACAAGGTGCGCCGAAAGAGTACTTGGCAACAGCGGTTTGTTTATCGTATGGTCAACCACATGCGAGACACGCGTTTCCAGTTTTTCAGCAGACTCAAGCAGGAGTACCGCCGGACATTTTTTCTGGTATGTTCCCAGTTTCATCAGCCACGCGGACTCATCCTGGGATGCGATCAGGTAGATAATGTCCGTATCCTGGTAAATGTTCTCGTCGATCAAATGCACTTTAATGACATTGACACCGAAGCTGCGCAGATAGTTTGTCAGCATGTTCGCATCTTCTACACGCTTTTCATCAAGCAATACGACCTTCACCGTCTTTCCGCTTACCATGCGCATCGACTGCTCCGGTGATGCTTTAAAGTCCAGAGCGAACATGAACGTCGACCCCTGTCCGACCTCGCTTTGGATCTTCAGTTCGCCGCCAAGCAGCTGGATAAGTCCATGCGAAAGGCTCAGGCCTACACCAAGACGGTTGTCGGCCTGGTCCCCCGACACGAACGGCTGGGTGATGAATGCGAGGTGCTCTTTGGCGATCCCCTGACCCGTATCTTTGACGCTGAAACCGATGTTGCAGCCGTTAAGCTGGCGTTTGAGGAGCTTCACTTCGACAATAATACGCCCGCCGCGTTTGGTGAACTTCAGGGCGTTGTTGATCAGGTTGTTGATCACCTGCTTGATCTTCCGCAGATCGCCGTCAATAAACGAAGGGAGTTTCGGGTCAATGAAAAAATAGACGTTGATCCCTTTGTCACGGCCTGCCGCCGTATAGATCCGTGCAAGCTCTTCCATCTCGTTAAGGAGATTGAACTCGCTGTTGCTGATCTTAAGGCGTCCGCTCTGCATCTGCGCAAGGTCGAGAAGGCTTTCGATATTGGTCATCAGGTTGCGTGAAGAGATGTTGATCATCTGCAGGTATTCGCTCTGCTTCTCATTGGGGTCACTCTTCTCAAGCAGTTCGATAAAGCCCAGCAGCCCGTTCATCGGCGTACGGAACTCATGGGAGATATTGGCGAGGAATTTCGACTTGATACGCTCGATCTCCATGGTACGGTGGCGGGCATCTTCGAGCTCGCTGATATCCTCAAGTTCCAATACGTAAAGTTCGCGTCCCTTCTGCTTGATCATCCGCGCTTTGGCACGGTAGTGATGCAGGACACCCTCGTTATCTTTTATGGAGATCCCGTATCCCTCTTTCTTGTGCGTACGGATATAGTCCAGCCAGCTTTTGTCATACTCCGTAAAGACCTCTTCGGACTCCTCTTCAAAAAGTTCGCGTACACTCTCGTGCTCTTTTCTGAAACTTTCGATGTTGTCATATTCAAATGTCTGGAAAAACGCTTTGTTCGCACCGAGCCATCCGTCTTCTTTCGTAAAGAAGAGAATGATCGAACTGTCAAGATCGAGGATTTCATAAAAAAGGTCTTTGCTGACATACCCCTCTTCATCCATCTCGCCCGTCAGTGATGTCTGAAGTTCTTTTGGACCGAATAAACCGCTAAACCAACTTGTAAAAGACATAATCTTACTCCTGCCTGTCGTCATTATTATTTAAAAATATTATAGAGGGTTATATGGTACAACATATTTTTAATAAATAGTATTAATTCCAGCAGAGACATACATTTCACAGCAGAAACCTGTGAATAGAGGAGTTTGCGGGAGAAGATTTGAACTTCAGATTCTTCCCGTGATAGAATGTCACAGATATT
>JBFEWT010000215.1:0-1952 GCA_041546225.1 Sulfurimonadaceae bacterium | reverse complement strand
GTGGCTGGCGGGATGCGAGGGCCCGAGGTTCAGAAACATCAGATCTTTCAGCGGTTCGCTGCAGTTGCCCTCTGCGTCTTTGATGAGCAGCTCTTTGCGCAGCAGCTGGACGTTCATCTCGTCCATCAGCGCGTCGGTAGTGCCGCAGGGCTGCCCCTTTGTGATGGGGTAGGACTTGCGCAGCGGGTGGCCGACGAACTCATGGTGGTTGAGGAGGCGTTTGAGGTTGGGGTGCCCGGTAAAAATGATGCCGTACTGATCGTAGGTTTCGCGCTCGAGCCAGTTTGCCGCGCCGTAGAGCGGGGTCGCTGTGGGAATCGCCGTACCCTTGAGATGGCATTTGAGTACGATGGCATGTTTGAAATCGCTGTGACGCAGAAGATAGAGCAGGGCGAACTGCGAGGGCTTCTGCTCTGCATAGCCTTCGTAGTCGACGGCGGTAATGTCGAGCATGTAGCAAAAGCCGCTCTCTTTGAGATGGTGGAGTGCGCGTATGATATGGGCAGCTTTGATCGTGCAGTAGAGCGTATTATCGCGGTACACTTGCTCTTTGAGGGTGAACGTGTCGATAAAAGAGGCATAGACCTTACTGCTCATCGAGCCTCCCTGCATACCCTGCATGGCGGTCGGGGTCGTACTTTTTCGCTTTGAGCTGTTTTTGAATCTGCATCAGGGCATCGAGCAGCGCTTCGGGGCGGGGCGGACAGCCGGCGACATAGACATCGACGGGAATGATCTCGTCGATCCCCTGCATGGTCGTGTAGTTGTCGTAAAAACCGCCCGAACAGGCGCAGGCGCCCATACTGATGACCCATTTGGGCTCGCTCATCTGATCGTAGATCTGTTTAAGGACGGGGGCCTGTTTGTAGCTGATGGTACCCGCGACGACGAGCAGGTCGGACTGGCGGGGCGAAAAGCGGACCACTTCGGCCCCGAAACGCGAGATGTCGTAGCGGCTGGATGCCGTGCTCATAAACTCTATGGCGCAGCAGGCCGTTCCGAAGACCATGGGCCACAGCGACGACTCGCGTGCCCAGTTGACGGCTTCGTCAAGCTTGGTGGTGACGACCTGGTTTCCAAAGAGTGCCGTTGCGCCGTCTACGTCCATGTAAGCGCCTTTTTCCAGTAGATGTAGATAAGCCCGGCGAGCAGCAGCCCCATGAAGACGAACATCTCTATGAGTCCGAAGAGTCCCAGTTCGCGCAGGTTGACCGCCCATGGGAACATAAAGAGGATCTCCACGTCGAAGATGACGAAGATGATGGCGACGAGGTAGTATTTGATGTTGAAACGCTCGAAACTGTCTTTGACGGGGGTGCTGACGCCGCTTTCGTAGACGCTCTGCTGGCGCGGGGTATGCTTTCCGCTGCGCCCGAGATGACGGCTGAGGTGAAAAAGGAAGGGGACAGCCAGCGCAACGGTGATGATAACGCTCATGGGAAGCCAGAATTCGTAGCTCATCCTCTCCCTTTTGTCCCTCTTTTTATACCCGATCCGGTGCTGCTGCAGCATCCGCATGATAGGTGAAACATCATAGTGGATTGTTGCATAATTACTGATTAAACGCTTTGAAGCCTGTCAGGAGTTTTTGAAATCG
Source organism: Sulfurimonadaceae bacterium (assembly GCA_041546225.1). GTDB lineage: Bacteria > Campylobacterota > Campylobacteria > Campylobacterales > Sulfurimonadaceae > JBFEWT01. Next base: position 355 of record JBFEWT010000215.1, on the reverse strand, counting down.
ACTGTTTCGGCGAATTGCGCCTTGATCTCCAATATTTTCGGGATGACCATTTTAAAATGTTTGACAAGTTCAGCGTCGAAGTCTCTGCCTGCATACTTCTCGATGTGCTCCGTCGCCTGTTCGATACTCCATGCTTTTTTATAGGGACGCTCGGAAGTGAGTGCATCAAAAACATCGGCGATGGATACGATCCTGGCGCTAAGGGGGATATCTTCGCCGCTCAACCCCTTGGGATATCCTGAGCCGTCCCACTTTTCATGATGGTGCAAGGCGACTTCATAGGCCATGCTTAACAGGTCCGAATCATGTTGTCCGATGATCTCCGCACCAAAGTGGGAGTGTTTCATCATCATAT
>JBFEWT010000122.1:0-6550 GCA_041546225.1 Sulfurimonadaceae bacterium | reverse complement strand
TGGCCGTAACATCGACGAGATGATCCGTATGGTCGACACGATGCTCTTCACCAACGAGCACGGCGAAGTCTGTCCTGCAGGCTGGAGCAAAGGCGACGAAGGTATGAAAGCTGACACCAAAGGTGTTGCTGAGTATCTTGCTAAGCACGAAAACGACCTCTAGTCACTTTCGCCCCTTCCCGGGGCATTCCCGTCTTCAACCCTCTATAACTTCCAAAAACACTTTTTTTTACAGACTTTCTACAAACCCGACCGCTTTGGGATGTACAAACGCCAGCTGCCGCCAGTCGCGTTTTGGGGCGATGAGTATGAGCCGGTGCGGAGAGATCGCCCGGGAGATGGCGACGTAGAACTGCGAAGGGGCGAAGATCTCGTTCGTCTCGATGATAAGGTCCTCGATACTCATCCCCTGTGACTTGTGAATGGTAATACCGAATGCGAGGGTAATGGGGTACTGGTAAAGTGTGAACTGGGGGACTTCGAGCAGCTCTTTTTTACCCTCGAGCACTTTCTCTTTCCACTGCGTCTTCGACGTTGCCGTCTTTTCGAGCTTCACGACATAACCGTCGCCTTTTTGCACATAGACAGCGCCGTTCTCAACGCGGATCACCCGGCCGCGTTCGCCGTTAAAGTAGTTCCACGAATTGCGCGTAAAGAGGACGGGGCTTCCCAGCTTGAGTTCCAGTACGGCAGGGATGCGGGCATCTTCCATAAAACGCCCGACGGCCTGATCGTTGACACTTGTCTCATGCTTCGCCACCTCTGTCTCAAAACTGAAAAGGTCCCCCTCCAGCTGTGTCAACTGGTAGCGGTTGTGCTGCTGGGCACTGGCGTTTTTGCCGAAAAGGACGGTATAGGCCGAGATGTCTTCGCTGATAGGCTTGACAAGTTCGTTCAGCGCGTCGATATCGTGCGGTTCGAGGTGTCCGAAACGTACCGCGTGCAAAAGCTTTATAAACGCTTCGTCGCTGGTACGGTAGATCTTCTCAAGCTGCAGTGTCTTAAAGCCGAACTTCTGCCACGATTGTGACTCAAACGCGAATGTGACGGGCTCCCAGCCGCGTACGACCGGGGGAAGCTGCAGGAAATCCCCTACCGCGAGAACAGGACCGTCATACTCCGCCTGCAGCAGCCGCAGCCGGATCATGTCAAGCAGCTGTGCACTCACCATGGAGATCTCGTCGATGACGATGAGCGACATCGAGTGGATCAGTTTTTTCGTCTTCTTCTTTAACTCCGTCTTGCCGCGCTGTTCAAGTTCGTCAAGGTTCGAAGCGATACCAAGGTCTAAAAAACTGTGCAGAGTCTGCCCGCCGATGAGCGTCGCGGCCATACCGGTCGAGGCGAGTTTGGCGACTTTTTTCCCCTCTGATTCGTAACTCTGGATGACCTCGCGGGTAATCGTCGTCTTACCGACCCCTGCTCCCCCGGTTAAAAAAACGTTTTGCTGCTTGTTCAGCAGCTGCAATACCTCGGCTAACGGCTCCACGGTCCCACTTTATAAAAAATTACCGCATTGTAGCATGTACCCAAACGCAGAAGCATATTTAGTGACGCATTTACCCCGGCAAGAAGCCAGGATCTGCTGAAACGCTATTTCAGGCGGACCGAAACCGTGTTGGAGTAGTCGGATCGTTCATCCGCTTTGTATGCCTGCACGCGGTAAAGATACGTTCCCTTACCCGGCAGTGTGTCCTGATAGGCCGCAGCAGTTGTCGTACCGATGACACTGTAGGTCGTACTGTTTCGGACTTTGAGACCCCGTTCGACATAGAAGCCCTCTTCGTCGCTGCTGTTATCGCTCCACTGCAGGGTTACGCTCACACCGTTAAGCTGTGCCGTAAGATCGCTCGGCGCGGCAAGCGTTCCCGGAACAGGAGGATCGACTACGACCGTCTCTACTTGCGCCGCTGCTTCGTTAGAGTAGTCCGAAACCGCCGATCCGTTAAACGCCCGTACGCGATATTTGTAATTGCCGATAGCCACGTTGCTGTCGGTGAAGCCTGTACTCTCCGCGTTAACGATCGCGATCTGTTCAAACGCGTATTTCCCGCGTATCTTCATCGCACGTTCGATGTAATACCCCTCTTCGTTAACCGCGTTGTCCGACCATGCAAGCGTTACCGTATTGCCATCGACCGCTGCTGTAAGGTTTGAAGGTGTATTCAACACATAAGGAGCGGGATCAACCGTTACATCCACTGTATCCGATGCCGTTGCACCAAGATTATCAGTTACCGTGAGCGTAGCGCTGTAGCTGCCCGTCTGCGTATAGGTATGTACCGTGTTTGCGCCGTTTGCGCTGTTTCCATCACCGAAGTCCCAGCTGTAGCTCACAATACTCCCGTCGGTATCGTACGAACCGTTACTCTCAAAGAAGACTTCCAGCGGGGCGTTCCCGCTTAAAGGCGCTGCCGTTGCGACAGCGACAGGAGACGTATTGCTGATACTGCCAAGCGCAGCCAGAACGGCCGCCTGCGCATCGATACGGCCATGCCCGAAGACTATGTCATCTCCCGGGTCGCCAAGATCGACAGCCGTATCAAAAAGGATCGTCTCTATCTGTGAAGGAGTCAGGTCGGGATTGGCGGCAAAAAGCAGGGCAGCGACGCCCGCCGTCATAGGGGAAGAGAAAGAGGTACCCGAAGCATAGACATACCCTGCATCCGTACCCGTCGTAGGGATGCTGACCCCCGGTGCGGTGACATCTACATACGCACCCCAGTCGGAGAAATCCGCTTTTTCATCAAGATCGTTGGTCGCAGCGACCACAACGAACGAACTGAAATCGCTGTAGCTCTGCAGCGCACCGCCGTTACCCGCAGACATGAAGAGCAGTCCGCCGCGTTCGCGCAGATAGAGCGCAGCCTCATTGATGGTATCGCTGCCGGCACCGCCGTAACTGAGGTTGACCGCTTTGGCACCCGCATCTGCCGCCCAGCGTACACCGTTAGCCATATCGGAGAGATACGCATTACCCGTCGGCAGATTGCTGACGCGTACCGGTACGATACTTACTGTCCAGTTCACCCCGGCAACCCCGATAATATTGTCTCCGACTGCTCCCACCGTACCGATGGTACTCGTACCGTGCCCTTGGATATCGGCCGTATTGTCACTGCCGTCTACCGCGTTATACCCCGGCAATACCAGGTTGTCTACCAGGTCAGGATGGGTCTCTTCCACCCCGGTGTCGCATACAGCCACCAGCACCGTTGCTTCGCCCGTCGTATGGTCCCATGCCCCTTCGGAGTTTATAGTCTCGTGGTGCCACTGCAGCATATAGTACTGATCGTTGGGAGCCTGCACCGGGGCCATCAGGTAATCCGGCTCTGCAAATATGACGGCACCCGTTGCCTTCAGCGCTTCACTGAACGCTTTCTCTTCGCCGCGAATATTTAGCTCCGTGACATGGACGCCCAGCTTTTCCAGTATCCGTTCATTGACGATCCCGCGCTGATGCAAAAGGGCATTGAACATCTTCAGCTGCGAAGGCGACGCTTCCTCTTTTATCTTGTAAAGCACTGTCCCGGGTCTCATCTCCCCGGCTTTTCCTGCCAGCAGCATGCCCGGTAAACTCAACCCGAACACCACTGCCACTGCGATCAAACGTGTAAACATGACGGCTCCTTTCTTTGTTCATCTACTTTCATCCTAACACCAACTTCTTTAAGATTTAATTGCCTCTTATGCATTTGTACTTTCGTGTTATTAAGTTGTAATACCTTCTCAATGTCCTATAATCATTCAAACGTATAAAGAGCAGCTATGAAACTTCCCCCTTTATCACTCACCCTTCCCGAATGGGTCGAACCTCTGTTAAGTATTCAGCCGCGGACATTCCCGACGGATGAGGCGAAGATGGCGCTGGTGATCGCACTGGCAGATCAGAATATCGAGCACTTCAGCGGCGGTCCTTTCGGTGCGGCCATTTTTGACAGTGAAGGTGCCCTCGTATCCGTGGGTATGAACCTTGTCTCCTTGACAAACTGCTCCATCTGGCATGCGGAGATGGTAGCCATCGCACTGGCCCAGCAAAAACTGCAGCGCTATGACCTCAGCGACGGGGGTCGGCTCGAGTATACACTGGCAGCCTCTATCGAACCGTGCGCCATGTGTTTCGGCGCACTGCCGTGGTCGGGCATCAGCCGGCTTCTCTGCGGGGGGCGTGACGAAGATGCCCGTGCGATCGGTTTTGACGAAGGACCGAAACTCCCGCTTTGGACAGAAGCCCTGAACGAACGGGGGATAGACGTCGTCAAAGATGTTCTCAGAAACGAGGCCGTTACCGTACTGCGCATGTATACCTCCATGGGCGGAGAGATCTATAACGCCGAACGCAAACAGTGATCGCTTAAAAAAGAGAACTATCTTATAATTAAAGCTCTTTCAGTATTAAAATAATTTATAATATTTTCAAACCATAAAAAGTAATCTTATGAACACCTGCTTTATGCGTATCATTCTGCTTCTATTCTCTGTTCTTGTCTGGGCAGAGGAGAACACGTTCGAACCCTACCTCAGCTTTCCCGACTGGAAACAGAGCCACCGCCTCAATACCGAAGTGCTCGAATCCGATGCGCATAACGCCTTTTTGGATATCTACCTGAACGACCTTGCCTATGAGACCTATAAAAATGCCGAAGCGCCTTATCAAGTCGGTTCCATCGTCTATAAACCGCTCTACAGCGATGCCAACAGAAGCGAATGCGTCCGGCTTGTCATCATGGTCAAAATGGAACCGGGCTATGACAGCGAACACGGCGACTGGTGGTACGGTGTCTATGCCGAGAACGGTACCGAGGCGTGGTATAAAGGACGCATCCGCTCCTGCATCACGTGTCATGAATATGCCAAAGAGAAGGACTATATGTTTTCGCAAAGCGTCCTCTATAAGATCAAACACCCCGGCACGACGACAACGAGCATAGGCGAGATCGTCCACATCCCGTAAAAAGACGCATTAAAGGTATCACCATGTTGCGAATATGTTTTATTTTTCTACTCTTTTTCCATGCACTGCTCTTTGCCAAAAGCCCCGTATGGAAAGTCACGCACGGGGAGTCGGAACTCTATCTCTGCGGCACTATCCACCTTCTGCGCCAACAGGATTTTCCTTTGCCGACTGCCTTTGATAAAGCATACGATGCCGCCTCACAACTGGTATTTGAAACGGATCCGGAAGCCTTAAACAGCCCCGAGATACAGCAGAGGTTTTTACAGCAGCTCCTATACCGCGAACAGCAGAGTCTGAATGACATACTCACGCCTGAGACCTATATGCGGCTAAAACGGTATTGGGCAGACAACACGCTGGATATGACACTGCTTGATCGTGCCAAGCCGATGATGCTCATGCTCGTCATGCTCCAGCATGAGCTCAACCGACAGGGGACCCTGCAAGAGGGTGTGGACAACCATTTTTATGTTAAAGCGCAGCGCGATAACAAAGAGACAGCGGGCCTGGTCGGTATCGACGAGCATCTCGCGCTCTTTTCCAATATCACCGACGGCATAGAAGAGGAGTTTATACGCAGTACCCTCGATGATGTCGAAAAACTCTCGACGCTTTTCGACACCATTATTTTGCACTGGAAAAACGGTGACACCGATGCACTCTATACGGACCTGATAGATTCGATGAAAGAGGATGCACCCCGCCTCTACGAGGCACTGCTGCGCCAACGCAACCATCAATGGCTCGGCACCATCACAGCGTACCTTGAAACACCGAAGACGGAGTTCGTCCTGGTAGGTGCGGCACACCTTCTGGGCGATGACGGTCTCATCGAACTGCTGCACGCAAAAGGCTACCGGCTCGAGCAGCTGCCTTGAGTGCCGGACAGGGCCTCCGTTTTATTCAAAAGTAAAATTAATTGCCGGCAGTTAACACATTTTTATAATAAATTCCCTAGACTATTGATATACAGAAGCAGTCTGAATTGCGTATTCTGCTAAAAAAAAGGATGGGGGTCATGTTCAAAAAAGTTCTCGGTATTTCCCTGCTTACAACGGCTGTCTATCTCTTGTTTCAAGACAACATAATCAGCGGTGCCATACTCTTTTTCATTGGTGGATTGTTTTTCAGCAGTTCATTCTCAGAAGTACCGGTCGAGTACAGCGACGCCGACTTCAGCATTGCAGAGCGCTTTGGTGATGACGGAGGCGAGTAGTCGCTTCGCGTTTTAAACAGCTTACCCTATTGGCAAAAACCTTCCAAAAGGCACCTTCTGCGCAGATATTTCAGGTACAACCCACACCGTTTCATACAGAGGTTCTTCTACGGGGAAACGGCCGTCAAGGTCAGTGAAGTAAAGTAACAGTGCGCACCCGGGGATATCCCGGTCAATCGCCTCGAAGACCGGCCGAAAGTCCGTTCCGCCGCCCCCTTTTAACGTATACTCCAAGCTGTCACCGCTCATAAATGTACGATGTTCATGCAGTGCCGCGTCGCATACCAGAAGGTCGATAATATAATTGGGGAAAGAGAGCATCAGCCCTTCGATCTCGGCGAGGAATGTTCCCAGCAGCGCTTCATCCACCGAACCCG
>JBFEWT010000166.1:0-3788 GCA_041546225.1 Sulfurimonadaceae bacterium | reverse complement strand
GGATGAGCGCGGGTTTTACCGCTTTACGTCCTATGCGCGCGAACATAAAGACATGACGCCGTTTCAGGATTTTTTAGATGCGGGGCTTGTGACGAAAGAGGCCCTGCAGCTTTGGGCGCAAGACAACCTGAAACTGCTGCCCTACGATGGCAATGAGCCTTTTGGAAGCCGATACGGGTTTGCGCTGATGCAGATGCTCATCGTACACGGCATTTTCGTCAACTGCTGGACAGAAGATCTGCTTGACACCATGCGGCATCATCACTACGCACGTCCCGCGATGGCCATGGATGCGCTGTTGAAGCTGGCGATCGAGAAGGGTGGTGATGTCAGCGGTTACGAGGCAGAGATCGTCCGCTTTGGCTCTGTCGAACTCCTGCAGGCACTGCATAACAGGGGTTTTAGCGATTTTTCCATCTACGACGCCCGCAACCTGCAGACGCTCCGTTTTATCGACAGACACGCCGGGGGCATAGCGGCGCAGGTAAACGATGGCAGCGAAGCGTGGATGAGACTGCTGCTCAGAAAGGTCACGATGACCCGCTACCTCCTAGAGACGGGCATCGACCTCAAACTCGGCACACTCAACGCAGATACGATGACCTATCTCGACCGCTGCCGTTTCTCACCGGAGCTTTTGACACTGCTCATCGAAGCCGGAGCGGATATCAACCATCAAGACGCTCAGGGCAATACCGCACTGCACAACTGCATAGGCAGAGAGCTCTGTTTCGACGAGCAGATGTGGCGCAGACATGTGGCGCTCTTCTTGGATCTGGGAGCGGACCCGTTCCTTCCCGATAACGAAGGGGAGTCCTTCATCAGCTTGCTGAAAAAAAAGCCAGAGAGGATGCTCTTTGTTTTAGAGAACTGTGCAGCGCCAACACCGCAGCAGGCGGCAAGAACGGTCGATGAGCTGGTCGGAAACGCCGTCATACCCCTTCTCTCATCCAACAGCCGCTGGATCGACCCCTGCGTCATTAGCTACGATGCCGGCCAGACGCCGCTGGAGCCCGCTGTAAGGGAACAGCTCTTTGGCACCATGCTTCTCACTAGCAGCCGGGAGTTTGTCCTGCAGTGCGATGACGGCACGGCGCGCATCCGCCTCCCGCACAGACGGCTCCTGGCCGAGTACCTCCTCTCTGCGATGCACGAGAGAGACGCCATGAGGCATCTGGAACATTTTGCCGTGCATTTCCGCACGGCCGGGCAGCCGCTTCGGGTGCAGATGGCCTTTCTGTTCCGCAAAGCGCTCGCAGAGCCGAAGTATGCACGGTTTCTGCACGCCAGAGGCGTTGAACGCGCAGAGGTGGACACCCTGCTCTCGCACCACTGGGAGCAGTGCGGCTTCAGCGTCAAAAGACGCTGCCGTCTCTACATCCTGCCGCGCTACGATCTGCAGCAATGCGCTCTCGAAGAGGTAGACGCCGCGCAGTTTCACGCCTATATTCAGCCGCATCCCTATGCGCCGCTGCATGATGAGCTGCATGACGGCTATGTCACGCCGAAGGGCATCCCCGGTTTAGGCTACGAAAACGACTTTATCTTTACCACAGAAGCCGCGATGCGACTCCGTCAGAAGCGAAGCATACTCCTCTACGGGAACTTCAAAGGTAGCCGCCGCTTCCCCATAGAGGTCTACGAAGAGGAGATAGAGAGCGCACCAAAAAATGGCGTCTTTGAACACTGTCATGACGGCTATGACTTCAGATACGGCGAAGGGTCGTATGATGACTTTCTCTGCCGCCATCGTGAAACCTATGACGTGTATGAAGCGTATGAGACAAAAAGCCGCGAGGAGTATTACGGCTGCCGCGCCATCACACACCGCCGCCCCTACAACAGCGAAAGCTGGGCAAACGCCAACAGGAACTATGATGAGGCGCTAAAGAGCTTTCATCAGGCGTTACAGCCAGAAGAGTGACACAAAGCTGTCACCAATAATCCAATGCGACACGACCCTGTCGCACTGCGGCGCTACACTTTTACATACCACACAAAGGACGACTATGCAGACAATGGGCTTTTTATCATCAAAGACTCCGGCAGCCGCTTCTGGTGCTTGCAGCGCGATAGTTCCCGAGCACTTTACCCACGCGCACGCTGTCGGCCAGACGGGCTGCGGCAAGACCACCACGTTCATCTACCCCAACCTGCATGCGCGCATCAAGGCCGGGCACGGAATCCTGCTCTACGACTTCAAGGGCAAAGAGCACATGAGCCTCAAACAGCTCGCCCATCAGGAGGGGCGTCTGGATGACGTGGTAGAGATCGGCAAACCGTGGGGTGCCAAGATCAACCTGATGCGCCTGATGGACAGGAAAGCACTCGACCTCTTCATAAAAAGCGTCACCGGCATGAGCAAGGACAACGAGTACTGGGCAAGCGCCGCGTCAAAGCTTTTCCTCTCGGTCTATGACATCGTCGCCCTGCTTGAAAAGATCACCCTCCAGATGGGCGACCACCGCATCGTGTTTGAAGAGCTGCTGCACATGGAGGAGGACATCGATCTTGAGGAGTTTGATTACCCCTGCACCCTCTCGTTCAAAAGCATCATGCCCATATGCCAGAGCGAACAGAACGTCTCGACGTTCCTCAACCACCTTGAGCAGCTGAGCGAAGATGTGCAGAAGTTCTTCCTTGAGATGCTGCAGTGCGAAAAGGAGGAGCTGTGTTCGCCGCAAAGCCTTGAGCGGTACAAGTCGCTTATGCACCTCTATGTGCAGTTCAAGCAGGCGGTTGCGGCCTCGCAGGTCTCCCTGGCATCGTTTAAAAAGGCGGATGATACCAATCCGAAGATATCTATCATCATGACCCTGATGCCGCTGGTGGACATCGCCAACAAAGAGGAGTTTAACTGTGACGGTTCGGACATCCTGGAGCTTCTGAATACGCAAAAGCTTGTCTGTATCAACGCCAAGGACCTCAGTGACGAGCTGCTCGAAGCGATAACCTACGCGCTCTTTGGCGAGTTTGCCAAGCGCAGCATGCTGATGGAGCCACAGCCGCTTTCGGTCTTCATCGACGAGGCGCAGCGGGTCATCAGCAGCAGACAGGACCACAACCTCGACGTCCTGCGCGAATGCAAGGTGGAGATGTTCCTGGCCTACCAGAACGAAGAGCTGATGAAGAACAAACTGGGCGAGAACAGATATACGGCATTGATGAAGAACCTCACCAGTGCATTTTACTTCAGCAACCTCGCGATGCATCAGGATATCGACCTGAGCAGCCTCTCGCCGTTTCAATGCTACAGCTCGCTCGACAACAATGCGAAGACGCATACGCTCGAGCCGCTGTTTCTGGACAAAACGGCACTCTATGAAGTCGAGGCACTCTACCTCAATAGCCTCAACGTCTACCAGGCGTTCGGTCTTGGGCAGTTTGCAAAAGAGAGCATCCTGCTCTTTGACGGCAGGCTCTTCGAGAACAACCGTGTCATAGTCTATAACCTCGTGACGCAGACGAGTTCTATCGAAGAGATAATCACCCCCGAAGCGATGGAAGCGGTTCAAAAAGAGCTTGCGGCCTTTGCCTCCGCCATCGAAGAGAACATCCGCAAAAAAGAGCAGATGGAAGCCTTTTTCGATGCTTGCGACGAGAGTGAAGATACAGAGCAGTATGAGGAGGAGGAAGAGGACGACGACCCCTTTGATACCTATGAGGATGAGGATGAGTTCGAATACTTGGCGGAGGAGGAAGCGCGGGAGGAGAGCGATACGACTGTGCCGGATGTCGCGGCGGAAGAGCCCGACGACATTGCCATCACGCTACTTGATCTCATCACG
>JBFEWT010000054.1:0-12854 GCA_041546225.1 Sulfurimonadaceae bacterium | reverse complement strand
TTTATGACGAGCGGACGCGATGACCTGAGCACGACAGGTATCGCATCTGTCGCGAGGTGAAAAACACACTTGACAGGTACGACATGCCGCTTCCCGTTCTCATAAAGGTCTACGCCTATATAGCGCTCACTCTTGGGTGTCTCTATCCAGCAGCGCAGAATATGTCTTCCTGCGTAAAGCCTCTTCTCGTACTGCTGCAGACTCTGTGCGCTGTCAAAGAGAAAACGCTCTTTTTCCCGGTTATCGAGCTGTACGTACACCTCGACCTGTTCACCCGCTTCTGCGATGAACGGCGAGATGAAATAGCGCATATCGAGCCGGATATGCTTTGAGCGGCGGACATCAAACTCAAATACCCGGACCCGCGCGTCGTGAAGCAAAAGCTGCGGACGTTCCTGCGAACCGATGACACGAGTACGCAGCAGACTCACGGCATCTTCGTTCTCTTCGACCGCCTCTTCGAGCAATACACTGCCGGCATCGCTGTGGAGCTCTTCAAAAGGCCGCATAGAACGCATCAGAGCGATCTTTTTATAGATGGCGATACTTCTGGCATCGCGTGAACGTTCTTCTGCCATTACCGCCTTTGCGAAGAGAGGCTCGCGCAGACGATAGTAGTGATCGAACACCCACAGCAGCTTCAAAGCATCCGCATATGTCGCTGCAGCTGGGTCAAAAGCGTTGAGCCATGCATGAACATCTTCATTGTTGGAAATAGCTACGCTATCACGCGATGTCGTTTGCGATGCATTCAGCAGCGTCATGCTTACAAGTGCCGCATCAGGCACTTCCAGCTGCCATGGCTTGGCACTCTCGAAGTGTACATCTATAACGTTGGACATCCCTATATGTTCACCGCTGCCAGACCTCAGCGACGGCTGGACGGCGGTTTTAAAGAGCGGCAGTGCATAATTCTCACCGTTTGACGTCAACGTGGCCCACAGGCGTTCATCCGCAGGCTCTTTCAAACGTATGTTGAAACGTACCGTCGTGTTCGCTTCGGAAGTGAAGTGCAGCGGATAATTCGGACGCACCTGGGCATAACTGCTCGCAGAACCCGTACGTACGGACTCAATGCGGTTGGCGCCTATCATACGCGTCAGCATACGCAATCCGGAAGTATTATGCGGCTGATCGCCCTCGCACACGGCACCGTGTTCGCCGTAATCGTCGCGACACTGCTGCCAGTATGCCGCACTCTCGCCTTCAAGCAATGCCGCATAGCGATCAAACATCTGCCAGTCGCGCACCCTGTAGGCCAGACGAACTCCCAGGGAGGCCACCTTCGCATCCTCCTCATAAAGGAGCAGTGCCCGCTGCGCAAGATCGTTCTTCTCTTCATCGAGCCATTGTGCAATCAGCTCCAGCAGCCTGGCTTCATCATGCATACGGTAGATCCATACCGCATCAAGGCTCCTGCGCTCTTCATCCGAACCGCTCAGGGTAGAGAGTGCGTCATAGGCACGCTTGATCTTCGAGCTATCGTCACTCAGCAGCAGAAAGTGACGGTAGATCTGTTTGGCTTTAAAGGCTTCGTTATCTGCACGGAGACGATCGGCCAGATCAAGGTCGCTCAGAAGCAGTTTTGCGGCAGGGTTGATCTGCTCAAGGAGAGCGTCATAACGGTTTTGAAGCCATTCACGCAGCGGCCCGGTCTGCTCCTGCCATGACGCATCACCCGTTGGCGATTCATCCTTCAAAGAGGCAAAGAACTGTGCCAATGTGCCGCTGTAAAGCCCGGTATTCGCACGCTCGTCACGATACGATTTCGGCTGCAGGTAACGCAGGCCGAGCTTGCCGCCGCTGTCCTGCTCGCTCCAGAACGTCAATGATGAGACCCCCGCTGCTACCGGCACCGTAATGGTCGCGGTATCCTCGAGTAGACCATCCAGCGCAGATCGCGCCTCTTCGCTCCGTCCATAGTAGGCTTCGCGGCGTATATCTTCGCGGACTGCTTCGGTATTGAGAGAAGGTGTATAGACGAACTCGCGCACATCTCCCCTGTTGTCTTCCATCTTGAAGCGGTAGGGCTCTTTACCTTTAGTGTGCAGTGTCAGCTCGACTGATGAAGGGTATTGCGCATCATGCAGGCTGTAGCGCAGCGCCAGTTCGCACCGGTTGGAGTAGTTGTTCACCACCGTCATAACAACACGGCGGTTATAGGACTCTTCATGCTCATCCGGTGTTCTCACTGCCTGTTTGACCTCCTGCGAAGCATGTACAAACAGCTTTTCGGGCGCTACGCCTTCGCTTGCGAGGAACTGCGCAATGCCCCGGGCACGGTTGCGTGCAAGTTCCGTGTTATACGCTTTTGAGGCCACCGCATCCGTATGCCCAAAGAGGTGGATCTGTGCCGTCTCGTCACTGTACAGACGTGCCAGAGTACGTATCTTCTGCTTCTGCGAAGCGGTTAACTCTGCCACATCGCTGTCATACAGAAGCGTACCGACCGTTTCCTCTTCATAAACGACACGCAGCGTTACATACGCCCCGCCCTCTTCGCCGAGATAATACTCCCCGCCGGGATAATTTGCCAGTGTGTGATAGTAGATGTTCTCTTTTTGTACGCCCATGCGCAAGAGCGTATTTGCCAGCACTCTTGCCGCATCGGTGAGCGGTTCGATATTATCGGCCGTCTCAAGATCGCCCTCATGTACATAGAGATGGTATTGCGCCGCTTTTCGCTTGTAATCGACGACATCTGCGAGTCTCTTCTCAACATCAGAAGCGCTCAAAGGCTTCTGCTCAAACGTAATGATAGTGGTCGGTGCGGACTTCTGGCAGAACTCCTCTTGCGACTTTTGGCGCGGTATAGGGACAAAAAAGCCCTCAGGCATCTTTTCTGCACGCTCCATGGCATAGGTATCCGAGCGCTCGGGTCTGCTCTGCTCCTCGTACATATGCAGCGATGCGATGCTGTAGCGGCCCTGCGTGATCCCATCTTCATACGTCGTCAACACCGGATAGAGCGGTTTCATCAAGACAGAGCGGCGCGAAAGCTTTTCCAGACGGATTTTGAGTGCAGGATCATCCGCTGTCGCCAATGCATCTTGATAGATCCTGTATTGCTGCAGGCCCGCTTCGCGCTCACGGTTACTCCAGTCGCGTTCGCCTAGCGTATTGAGCAGTGTCACATTCAGCTCTTCGTTGAGATGAAGGCTGTTGCGTGAAAGAAGGACATCATCACCGAAGTGTTCAAAACGCAGCCATGTGTCCTGCTGCGCATGTACACGCAGTTTTTCCGCTTCAGTGCTTTGGAGATAGGTATAGAGAGGATGGCTGAAACGCTCTGCGGAGAGTTTAGCATCGGGGCTCTCATCTGCATAAGCGGTATGCGTCTCAAACGTATAGGGCGCCTCCCCTTTCTGTATGGCCAGACGGTATGCTTTACGGGCTTTGGGATAGCTCTTCTCGAAAGCGATCTTGTGTTCCAGCCGCCAGATCCCCGCTTTGGTTACCGCCAGGTCGGCATACGCGCCCTTGGGAACAAAGTACTCCCTGCTTTCAACAGGCACAAGCGCTTCGAGGGGTGATTGCGAAGAGATACGCAGCAGCGTATAGGGCTCTTTCATCTCCCCCGCCAGCGTCAAGACGATATCCTTCTCATAGGTTGAGCGGTAGCGCAGCTGCGGCCCATGTGCATCCCACGCGATACGTCGGCTGAGCGCACCGTCTTCACTGAGATAGAGCGACACGTCACCGGCGTTTTGCTCTGCCTCAAGCACAAGCGTCTCATAGGGTTTCAGCAGGACGCTCAGTGTCGGCATGCCGCCAAAGGCTTCACTGCCCGGGTCAGTGCCGACTACTCTGGAAGCATCTATCTCGGTTACGATCTCTTCCAGCGGGTAGTTTGAAGCGTTGTCTATCGTAATGGGCAGTTTGGAGGCTAAAAGTATGCTACTCGCGGCAAAGATCGCTAACAGGGTTCTCATCGTAAAGCGCCTCCGAAACGTCTGAATACATTCTTGTCACTCATGAGTGTCTTGCGAAATTCCGATTCCAACTCTATGTGTATAAAACCGTCATAGCCTGTTTCAGCGAGCATCTTCGCCGTTGTGTTGGTCGTGCCGCCGAGTTCATTGACATCACGGGGGAAAAGTCCTGCTTCCCACTTCTGTGCAGCAAATTTCAATACAAGCTCCTCCGCCTTATACGAAGGGGTCATGCTCGCAGAACTGACAATGATCTGCAGAGATGCCGCACTCTCGCTCTGGCGGTTTTTGGCACTGAAACCATGCAGCTGGAAAATGCTCTCGTGAGAATAGAGTCGCGCATAGACTTTGTGGAACAGTTCAAAAAGTGTCTGCCCGGTATGCGCCATGTCAACGACATCACGGTGGGCCGTATTAAATGCGGCAGCCCTGTAAGCGGATTTTTGAAAAAGCCCGATCCCGATTGGGCCGGTCCGGATATCATGAAAACGGTGCGGTATACTCAGCATATCCTTCGTTTTCGCATCTGCAAACGTCCGTACATAGAAAACACCTTCTCCCGACTCTTCAAGCGCGCAGAGGCGGACAATGCCCCTCTTCTTGTCGATTATGGAGAGGTTGAGCCCTGCATCGCTGAATGCCGCGCGAAGCGGATCGCTGTAACCGTTTTGAAAAAGATCCGTCATCAGTGCTTCAGCCTTGACGAGCTCTGTTCGCTGCTCATAATAAGACGACGTGATCTCGTAGAGACTTTGCGAAAGTGTCTGCGCGTGCAGGGAGAACAGTGTTAAAGCGGTCATTAGAACCTTTCTTACCATACTTCGCTCCTGATACGGGTCTGCGATTCGCGCTCATCGTCTATGATATAGGCGAACAGGTAGAGTCCCTCGCTTCCTTTTGGCTCGACTTCAATACGATAGCGTCCGGCAGGAAGGTCATCCCCGAGTACGACCGATGCCGTCGTATAGAGCGCCGCATCTTTGTCGCCCCTGAGCCGGACCACCTCGTTTTCAAGCCGCTGCAACGTGACATCGCGCCGTGCGAATGAGAGGTAGTCGTAACGCTCCTTCTGCAAGCGTTTAAACGGCGTTATCCGCACATTGAAACGGCGTTCGCTCTCATGCGTGAGCGCGGTGTCTATGAGCGAGAGTTTAAGGCTGTCCTCTCCCGCGCGCTTGTCGAATGCAAAGGTAAGCGGTCTGTCAAAACGGTAATAGTGACGTCCGAGATACCCTACGAACTGCGGTTTGAGATAATTGATCCAGACCCTTGCATCACCCTCGGTGGCAATACGCAGCGTCTGTTTTCCATCAGCGACCCTCGGCAGCCTGAAACGCCCCGAAGCCGCTGAAAGGGTGATTTCATCCCATATGACGCCATCAAGATAGAGGGTAAGCCTTACCGGTTTATCCGTACTCTTGCGGTAGATGAGTTCCGGGACCGCCTGGGTCATGAGCGCATTGGCTGCGAACTCTACCTCAAGGCTTTGGTTTAGCGGCAGAGTGCTCCAGAGCGATTCCAGTGCGCTCTCACGGACCTCTTCGCCCTCCTCTTTAAAGGACATAAAGAACTCGCCTACTGCCATCGATTCGGGCTGCAATGCCGCATAACCGTAGATACCGCTGCGCAGCCATTGCGGCAGTTTTACCGGCTGCTGCAGTTTACTCAGCACCACTTCCTGCTCTTTCGTATACGACTCCTTCAGAGGCAGCAGGTCAAACCATGTCAGGGCTTTGTATTGTTCGGATTCGCGTCTGTCTATCGGGTAGGAGAGCCCGAACGGGCGCGTCATCAGTCGGATCAATGCCGGTTGAGTCGTAGCGATATCCACACACTCCGCCCTCTTGGGAGCTATGATATACGTCACATTCGATTCGGCGGCCGGAACGAAGTTATCCATATAGTCGTAGCGCGACAACGCCGACGAGACTGGGAAGTCAAACGTGCGCAGCGTCGTGTTGCCTTCGCGGTAACGCAGATGCACCTGCGTAGTCACAGCCGACAGCTGGCGCACATCAAGACGGAGCGGACGTTCGAGTTTGGAATCGAAGCAATAGGTAAGCGGCTCGTTTACAACGGTATAGTAGCGCAGTTTCAAAGGCTCGAACGGTACCTCTTTGCCGCTTTGCAGGTCTGTGATGGCGATATCTACCGGGCGGTCCGATGCGATCTCGAGCAATCCCTCGTCCTCAGGCGTAAAATGCACTTGCAACTGCTCGTTCAGCTGCAACTGCCGCATATCGGATTGATACTGTTTTCCCTGCGGGTAGAAACGCAGCGCGACACTCGCCGTTTGATTCGCATCCAGTGCGTTCAAGACGATGCGGTAGCTTCCCTCTTTGAGGTACTGGGTATGTTCAAGTTCGCGCGACGCCAGACGTTCCGCATAGACAAACGAATCACTGACATAGGGTGCGGTCTCAATATCTTTATAGATATAGAGCGTCTTCTCCTCATAGTCGATGTTACCTAAACCAAGCGGACCGTGGGGGCGCCACTGGTATGCGAGGTTGTTGCGCATCTCTTCAAGTGTCACGAACTCTTTGGGGTAGACATTGTTGAGTGCGAAGAAGCCTTTCTCCTTCTGACTCATCCGCAGCCACTCCTGCTCCACTTTTTTCGGCTGGGTCACTTCGGGGCGGTAGAGACGCAGTGCCATATTCTCTACCATATCTCCCGACGATTCAAAAGAGAACTCGATCGTATCGGCACCGCTGAGGCCGCGAAGATCGACGATCAGTGTCTTCGTAGGCATCGGTACGCTGCTGTCATCAAGATAGAAACGCGGCTGGATGTATTGATCATCCGCGCTCTTCATCGACGGCGGGAGGCTGAGCGTCGTATGATAGTAGCGCTTATGTGCCAGCAGTTTTTTAGCACTGTCGTAGACACGGTAGTGCACGGCATAGGCGATATGCTTTTCAAAAGGCTGCAGCCATGCGGATTTGCTAATGGCGGCGTTGGAGAGCACTTTCAGCCGATCGATGTTCGGCGGGATGGAGAATGTCACGGAGCTGTTCTCATCTATTCTGGAAACGACGTAACGGGAGGCGTCCTGCACAAAGCGTTTATAGTCGCTGTCGCTGAAGAGCCCGGTATCGATGCGTCCTTGCAGCACAAAGTAGATCAGCAGTGCGCCCAGTCCCATATAGAAAAGAATCTTTCGGATAATATAACGCATTACGGCTCATACCTCATAACGGAGAGATTGCTGTGATAGAAAGCGAGGATATCCTCACGCGAAACATGCTCTACGGCAATGATCTTGTCGCGCATCGGCACAATGGCATTCATCTTGATCACCATCACGACCTCCGACTTTTTCTCAAGCACAATGATATAGGACTGTTTTGAACTGATATCGGTCACGACCTCAAAAGAGAGTGAAGCGAACCGGCGCTGAAGCTCCATAAGCTCATTGACATCACGATTTTTTAGATAGTTGCTGAAATAGGTGCGGACTGCCCCGACATGCATACTTGCCGCAAAACGTTTGCTCTGGAGATACTCATCCAGCAGCATCGCATGGTGCTTCATACCCAGCGCCCTCATCTGGCGGACCCGCAGCGAGTTCTCCTCCATCTGCTTGTAGCTGCTTCGCAGCCTGTCAGAGACCCACAGCAGCATGTATGCCTTGTTCTTGCTCTGTTCAAGGTACATCGAACGCGGAGCGGTATAGGCTTCGCGCCCGGCCGT
Source organism: Sulfurimonadaceae bacterium (assembly GCA_041546225.1). Classification (GTDB taxonomy): domain Bacteria; phylum Campylobacterota; class Campylobacteria; order Campylobacterales; family Sulfurimonadaceae; genus JBFEWT01. The sequence goes on along the minus strand of JBFEWT010000054.1, from coordinate 5,226 downwards.
CTCTGCGGAACCGTCGGCAAACGCCACACGGTAGTTGTTCTCAAGCAACTGCTCATAAAGCGTACGTTCAAGCGGATGGGACCTGTTGAAGTCATAGAGGCCGCTTTCGGTTGCGAAGATGATATCCGTATCGTCCATCTGCGTCTCAGAGGCAAACGCACGCACTTCGACCGAAGCGAACGCCTGCTCTTTGCTCTCGCGCAAAAGTACCTGGTTAAAAAGGTTGAAGATGTTCTGCCTGTTCTTCAGGAGCTGGACATCCGATGAACGGTCAACATTCGTAAAGGGGTGCGTGTTGCTCAGCAGCAGTGCCGCCGCGTTCATATTGCTGAAAAGTGCAAAGCCGTACTCAAACGTGTTTTTCTCAAACAGCGGACGCGGCACCATCACCGAGTAAGGAGTCGCTTTCCCCGTGCGGAACACATAGGTCCCCCAGAAACGGTTCTGTTCTCCCTCCGGCTCGTAAAGGATCAGGTACTCTTCGCCGGAGACACTGTCCTTGTAAAGCATCAGCCTGTACCCGAAGCCTTCACACAGCGACGCGATGTTCTTAAGGTCCAGAAGCTCGTCGTCGCTCCATTTTCCGCCATCCCATACCTTGGTTAAAAGCCCGGCAAGCGGCGTCATGATCTCGTCATCGAAAAAGAGCAGTTCGGAGAGCTTCGGCACCGTGTAGCTGTTGCTGAACTTCGGTGCGATACGGATCTTGTTCTCAAGCAGCCAGCGCTGGAACAGGCCGTCAATACTCTCGACACCCGCAGATGCCGACAGTGTCTGCAGGCTCAAAGCACGGCTTGCCAGCAATCCGCGGACGCCGTTCTTGCTGAGATAGAGTTCTGCAAAGCCCTTCTGGGTGATCATCTTTTGCACATTCTCGCCGTACTGCTCGTTCCAATGGAAATCGATCCCCCCGATGTTCGATGCAAGGGTGGTGAAGTTTATCCCCACCGGCAGGGTCTGCTTGATATTGAGTTGTGAAGAGACGTAAGCCTCCTCCATCTCCATACTGCGTACACCCAGCAGTAAACGCCGGTTTTCCCTGTTAAGCCCGCGTACCTGCAGTACACTGTTGCGGTCGAACTTCTTATGGAACTGATGGAAAAAACTCATTGGCGCCGTCGTCACGAAAAGCTGGCTGCGCTGGTGCTTGGGAAGCGTTCCGGCAATACAGAGGGCCTTCGCCCCGTTTTGCTTCATCAAGATCAGGGCACTCTCCACCACACCCCACTGTTCCAGCGGCTTCGGCACTTCGATCAGCAGGTCGCTTTTGCTTTCGAGATCGACGATATAACTTCCCCATCCGCGCGGTTCCAGCTCCGTCAGGACAAGATAGCGCTCCTCCACGATGACACTGCGGTAGCCGATAGACTGAAGCAGATACGGTATGCGCTCATCCTCAATATGCCCCTTTGAAAGAGCATAGAGCAGTTCATTGAAATGATCCGTCTCCAGGGCATTCGGCAGACGTATCTCCTGTTGGCCGTAACTGTAAAGCGAGACCTTCTGGTCGCGCATATATTCATACAGCGGCTTTTCGCTCTTTACCAGAGGCGCATAGACTTTCCCCGCTTCGAGGGTTCCCAGTTTCCACTCCGGAAGCAGCAGCAGTGTATAGCCTATCAGTGTCGCGACGACGACCGAGACAAGCGAAGTCTGCAGTGTCGCCCGGGAAAAGACGGCGACATTGCTTTTCTCATACATCTTCAGCGCCATCAGCGTCGAAAGCAGATAGCCAAACCCGAAGAAGTCGGTCACCTTGCTCTCGGGCAGCCAGCTGATCACGGCCATGGAGACGAGGAATTTGTAGAAAAAACCTATATTGAAAAAGAAGATAAGCTGCCGCGCCCCGGTGATGTTGCTGTGCCGGAACAGGGGAAGCTTGAGAATCCAGATCGCAAGATAGAGAATGACGAACGCCTCGGCAAAGGAGACGAGGATCTTCGTGGGTTCATACCACTGCAGTGCCAGAAGCGAAGGGATCAGGATACCGTTGAACTCCCATCCGTAAAAGAGGTTCATCCGCGAGGCAATAAATGCCGCGGTGATAAGGATGATATAGGACTTCGGACTAGCCAGGATCGATGATGCCGTATCCTCATACAAAAAGTGCAGGTTGCTGATGGAGAAGTTGGTAAACTCGATCAGCACAAAACGCGTCAGAAGGTAGGTGACGGCGAGGATGACGATCATCGGTATGATGCCGCCTTTAAGACCGGGTTTCCAGAAATAATTGGCGATGAGCGCGATAATGATCAGACCGAAACTGTGCAGGTTGTTATGAAAATCGAATGAGAGCGCATAGTTGTCGCTCAAATAGCTGCTCAGACCCGGGAACAGGTACCCGTCAAACACAAGCCGTACGACAATACTCAGTATCAGTATCAGGAAAAAGCGGTCCCTGCCGAAAAAGTTGCTCCAGAGGCGGTAACGCGACAGCACTTCGGAGAGCAGGTAGGCCAAAAGATAGGTCAGTATCCCTTCAAAGAGGATGACAAAACCCGTCACCGGCTTGACCAGGAAGAGCGGAATCACATAGCCCGGTATTACAAGCCCTGAAAGTACCCAGCCGAATCGCAGGTTAAAGAAAGCGACGACGAGAATACCCAGCCAAACGGTGGTGATGACCGACTGTGCCAATGCTCCTTCAGGAAAGATGGGAAGATAGAGTTCGATCACGCTAAGCTGCCCCCGCCACGCCATATATCAAACAGTACACTCACGCGGAGCCCTTCTCCGAGTTCGCTCTGCAGGGTGCAGCGCGCCCCGCTCTCCTCCAGAAGTGCGATCAGGTTGCCCAGTTCCTCATACACCGTGTTGACCTGACGCTTTTCGATCAGTTTCGCGAGCTGCTCATCAGGCATGCCGAAACCGTCATTACGCAGCGTGAGTTCAACCTTCTCATCGTGCGTCGTGACGGCGACAGCGATACGGCTCTCTTTGAGTGCGTCTTCGAGCAAAAATGAGAACAAGAGCGTAAAGAGTCTTTGCATAACGGCGATGGTCGAGCGCACCATCACATCGGTTTCGCCTTCAACTGCAAAAGCGACGTTCCGGCGTCGCGCCGCTTCTTTGAAATCGTTCATAGCCCGATCGAGATAAAAACCGAGATCCATCGCAAAAAGGGAGTCGACGCTTTCAAGCGTACTGTTTTGCAAGGTATGAGCAAGTGCGGCGTTGAGCGCATCAAGCTGGCTGTTCATGTTCTCAAGTTCTGCCGGCGCAAGCGCCTTGGCGCTCTTTTGCAAAGCGCTGCGAAGTGCTTCAAGCTCTGTTTTCGAATGGCTCAGCGTGTGTTTGAGAAGCTGCTCTTTTGCCGTATACATCGTATAGAAATCCGTCACATCGACCAGTTCGAGCATAATGCCGTAGGTCTGAAAGACGAAACTGTCGACAAACTTCTGTTTGACGTTCTGCTCCGTGATCGGTGTCAGCGACAGCAGGTAAAGTTTCTGCGGCATATGCTTGAGCGTGATCGTCTGAGAATATGGGGTCTGTTTGGTCACGGTGTCATTGAGGATGTTCTTGATCCTGGCCGGCCCGATATCCATCAGCCCGCCAAGGATCTCATCGAGCGTATGGCTGTACGGCTGCAGCGCCTCTTCTTGTATAATGGACTTCATGTGCGCATTGACATGCATAACACGGCCGAAAAGGTCGTAGAGCATGATACCCGAGAGCAGGTTGTCCATGATGATCTCGGAAAGGTTCATCCGTTTTTTAATGATGGCGAACGACTCTTTAAGCTCCTCTTGCATGCGGTCGCTGTGCTGATACTGCACCAGCTCCGCCCAGTTTCGCCCCTTGTTCTTGCGTTTGCTGTTGAAAAGTTTCCGCTTGTAAAGCAGTTCGGCGATCTCGGCGGCGAAACTGGCGGTCAGCTCCTCAAAATAGCTGTCGTTCTGGGCATGCTCCGTATCGATGACGAAAGCCCAGATACCCAGAACGTGGTTCCCGACGATCAGCGGTACAAGGTATTCGGCTTCATTCTCCGCAAGCGATTTGAAAAAAGGGCGCTGAGGGCGGACAGCACGTCTTGCGGCTATGGCACCCGCAAGCGGTTCGCGGCTCAGGTCGCGGCGCATCTCTTCGATGTCTTCAAATTCGCAATCGATGGAGATGACCTCCTTGATACGGTAATCATCGTCAAGCTTCTCAAAAAAGATGGAGGCACGCAGGTCCATCACCTGCTTGATCATGGAGGCTATCTGGTCCCAATACTCCTGGGAGTTGTAAAAGGTCTTATGGACGACCTTGTCGTGCAGCTGCGAAGAGATGTCGAAGAGCAGTTTGCTGTTGCGCTCTTTTTGCACTTCGCGTTCGCGCGCAAGCGTTACCAGGGCGATCACAAGGGTGATACTCAGTATCTCAAACAGCGGAAGGAAATAGTTGTAGCTGTCCAAAGCGAACCAGAATAGCCCCGCCTCACCGATAAACAGGCTGATACTCAACAAGACTGTATAGCGTGTCGGTACGATATAAAAAAGATAGAGCAGGCTCAGACACAGGATGAACGCGATGATGTAAAAAGCAAGTGCCCCGGACGCTTCAATGGCACTCTGGCTCACATAGGTATCGAGCGCATAGGCCAGAAAGTGCGCCTTTGGCAAGAGGTTGCCGTAGAACTGATGCGCTAAAGGGACACTGAAACGCTGAGATGCCGTCTCATCTGAGAGAATGACGACCTTCCCCTGCAATTCTTCAAGCGGCAGACTTCTGTTCAACAGGCTCTGTGCATCCAACTCTTTGAAAAAGTAGTTACCGTTGAAGTTGATGCGTAAAAAAGTGTCACCCTCTACGGAGTTCCCCTTTGGATAACTCCTGGAAAGCGCACTCAGAAGATGCGCATTGTGAACAGAGACACGACGCAAGAAACCGTCTTCACCGTTATGGACGATCACCCTGCCCTCGGCAGTATTATCACCCTGTGCATCCGCTTCATCTTCAAACACGACGTCGAAATTGACGGTGTCTATAGTGAGCGTATCTGCCGAGACAGCCGGGACATTCCCGCCAGGCAGGACGATGAGCATCTTGGTATCATACGACTTCAGCGCTGCGAGCAGATCGGCATTTGTACCCTCCGAGAGACCGGTCTTTACTATAAAAAGGTCGTTTCTAAAGTCGGAAGTATGGAGCGTATAGGGAAGTATCCTGTCATAGACGTAATTGTTGAACTGTGTAAAGAAGCCAGAGTAACGACCGGCCAGCAGAAGTATCAGCAAGATG
>JBFEWT010000106.1:0-7610 GCA_041546225.1 Sulfurimonadaceae bacterium | reverse complement strand
TCTTGCGCATGACCTTGGGCACACCCCTTTCGGGCACATCGGCGGCGATACGCTTGATGCGGCACTGAAAGATGCCGGTTTTGTCAACGGCTTCGAACACAACTACCAGAGTTTCCGCGTTGTCACCTTTTTGGAGAAGCGCTATCGGCAGTTTGACGGGCTTAACCTGACGTTTGCCACGCTTGAGGGGATACTCAAACACTCCTACCCCTACAAGAAATCCTTTTTCAGTAAAAAGATCGATGAGCAGTTTGACCTCTCAACGCACCCGTCTGTCGAGGCGATGGTGGTCGACCGGGCCGACGAGATCGCCTATATGAGCCACGATATCGACGACGGGGTGCATTCGGGCCTTATCAGTTTCGAGATACTCTCCAAAAATGCTTTGATCCGCGAGATACTGGAAAAAGTCTATGCCGAGGGTATCGATGAGCGTGATGACGAGATGTTCCGCTACCGTTTCAGTTCGCACTTCATCAACCACCTTGTCTATTCACTGCTTGATTTTTCAAAAGAGAAGGTGGACAACTCGGCAGTTCTGAGCGCAACGCTCCCCTCTTCGCAGCCGCTGTGCATCGGTTTCGATGCGGCGCTGGAGACGGAGATCAAGAAGCTCAAAAAACTTCTCTTTGCCGAGCTTTACCAGCATAAACAGATCGTCCGCAAGATGTATGCGGGGAAAAAGGCGGTTACGGGGCTCTTTAGCGCCCTGATGGAGGAGCCGAAGATGCTGCCGCGTTATTATGCCGAACAGCTTGATAACCGGAACAAACACCGTGTTATCGCCGATTATATCGCGAGTATGAGCGACCGTTTTGCGATGAGTCTGTATCAGGAACTGTTCGGATTAAAATAGTCAGAGAGGGAAAACGCCCGAAGGCGTTTTAGGAAGTGTTATTAGCGTTTGAGGCCGATAAGGGTCTCCAGCAGCATGTCTGACGTGGTAATGGTCTTACCGTTCGCCTGGTAACCGCGCTGGATAATAATAAGGTTGGTAAGCGACTTACTCAAATCGACGTTGGAAGCTTCCAGTGCCGCCGACTGGATGAAACCGCGTCCCGCAGTCGCTGCCGTACCGACGATAGGGTCGCCGGAGTTTGCCGACTGCTGGTAGACGTTTCCGCCGTCGGCCACAAGACCTTCGTTATTGGCGAACTTCGCCATGGAGATCTGTGCGAGACCGAATGAACGCCCGTTGGAGAACGAACCGATCAGCGTACCGCTCTGGTCAATACGGATACCCAGCAGATCACCGCCGGGGAAACCGTCCTGGGAGATACCGCTGGTGCTGCTCGGGCGGTCGAAGCTGGTCAGGCCGTCGAAGCTGCCGATGGAGCCGAAGTTGAGCTGTACCGTCTGCGGTGAAGCGGAACCGTTGTTGGCGGTAAAGTCGAATGACGTCGGATTGATGTTCTGAAGCGCACCGTTGTTGTCAAACGAGACGACGCCGTTTCTCAGGACGTTGGTGGTCGGAGGCAGTGCACCGGAGATATCGGCATAGCTAGGTGCCGTGATATCGAAGGCCCAGCTTGAACCGTTGGTCTGGGACTCATCCGTCTTTCTGAAGTCGACACGGATGGTATGCTTACTGCCCAGTGAGTCGAAGACATCGATACTCGAAGCGTGAACGGCGGCATTGACCGACTGTGAACGGCGTTCTGCCGCTGTTGTCGCTGTCGGGGTGTAGGTACCTGCCAGGGTAGTGAATGCTTCGAGGAATCGCGGATTCTCGAGGGTCGTTGCCGGCGTGACCACACCCATGTCTGTCATGACGATGTTGAAAGAGGGGTTGCCCGCAGGGTTGGTGATGATATATTTACCCTGATCGTTCAGCTCTACCGTAGCGCCCGCAGGGAGGGTGTCGTTGATGAGTGACCAGAGCTGGTCGGTATCGGTAAAGAATGCCGTGCCGCCTGCTACCGCAGCCGCTGAAGGAGCCGGGTTGGTACCGAGTCCGTCGGTATAACGGAAGTCATAGTTGGTACCGTTGACTGTGAACTGTATACCCTGACCGTCTGCCGGTGCAACAGTCGTTGCGGAGGTGAGGTTGAACGCTTCGCCGTTGGCATTGAAGAGTACACCGAAGTCATCGAACGCGGCTACGACAGGGTTTGCCGTCGATGCACCGAGCGTGTCGATAGCATACGCCGGAGAATAGTGCTCCAGCAGGCTGCCCGAGTTCAGGTTGGCTTTGAGATCGATGGCACTGGTCTGGTTCGCCGGTGTCGTCAGTCCCGGCGGGATGACAATGTTGGTGATCGGTGCGGTGGAGTCTACGATGCCGGTCACATCGTCGCGCATCCAGCCCTGTGCGATAAAGCCGTTGTTGTCGACAAAGTTCCCCTGTGCGTCAAACTTGAAGTCGCCGGAGCGGGTATATTTATAGGTGTTGCCGCCGTCGTTGCTGACGATGAAGAAGCCGTCACCCTGAATGGCGACGTCGGTATTTTTGTCCGTGTTCTGGATGGAACCCTGCGAGTGGATGCGGGTTACGGAGTCAATAGTGGCTCCAAGACCGACCTGAACGGCATTCTTACCGCCGAGCGAACCCTGCGGAGCCGTGGCGATCTGATTGGTCTGCGCCAGAAGGTCTGAGAAGTTGGCCCGTGAATATTTGAAACCAACGGTATTAACGTTTGCAATATTGTTGGACTCGACGTCCATTGCTATCTGGTGCGATTGTAAGCCGGATACACCGGAAAAGAGTGATTTTAGCATCCTCAATCCTTTATCTGTTAGTGAAGAAGTAAAGCATATAGTGTTCCACTTTTACAATAAGCTATAAAAAAAGATGACTTTAGCGCTATAAAGATAATTGATAGCAGGGGTATTAGAAAAGATGAGTCTTTATCGGGAAGTTGTGCGCAGCAGAGTGCGCGGGAAGGGCTGGAGAGAGGGACGTCTTAGGCGTCCATCTGCAGCGCTTTCTGGATCAGTTCGTCACCGGTGGTGATACTTTTTGCATTGGCGCCGTAGGCACGCTGCATGATGATCATTTCGGTCATGCTGACCTCCATGGAGATATTGGAGGTCTCAAGCTTGTTGGTCCAGAGGTTGGCACCGAGGATATTGTTCCCGTCGGGGTCCTGAAAAAAATATTTCTCACCGCTGTTGGCGCTTTCGGTAAAGCGCGTTCCGCTCAGGCGGTCAAGTCCCTGTTCGTTCTTAAAGTGAAAGATGCCGATCTTGCCGACGGCACTGGACTGTCCGTTGCTGAAGCTGGCAACGATGTTGGCACCCTGGTCGATGCGGTAGCCGGTAAGAAAACCTGCAAGGATCCCGTCGGTGGACGATGCGGAGCTGAAATCAAAACTCGGCATCGCCGTCACGCCGTCATAGTTCTGCCCCAGATCGATGGCGACTGATGCGCCGTCACTGTTGACATTGGGTATGTTGAAACCGATGATGCTGCCGGTATCGCTAAAGGTGGCTGTGCCCGTCTGTGTGTCATAAGTGACCAGCCCGTTACTGTCCGTTACGGTAGCGACAATGTCCCACTGGCTGCTGCCGACCGCGGGAGGCGTGGGGTTTTTGGTAAAGGTGAGCGTCAGACGGTTGCTTTCATTGTTAGGCGATACCAGCCATGCACTCATCTTTACCGGCCCGTCACTCGGACCGAGGTTTCCGGAGAACTCGGCAAGGGTCGTCGGCTGGACCGGGAAGTTCAGTTCGCTGGGAAAGCGCAGCTCTACTTGCTGGTTCACATCACCGAGCGGAAGGTCGAGTATCTGCTGGGTCAGGGTATTGCCCTGAATATTGTTGCCCACAGTTCCAAGTACGCGGTAGCCGCCTTGTGTGACAAGGTCCGCGTTGGCATCGAAGGTGAAGTTGCCCGCACGGGTGTAGAACGGGTCTTCGTGCCCCATGATGCCGAACCAGCCGTTGCCTTCGATGGCGAGGTCGCTGTTGTTGTCGCTGGAGTAGAGCGAACCGCCGTTGGTCTCCATCATGGTCGCCTGAACGCGGGCACCCATACCGACGGTATTGGAGAGCCCATCCGCCTGTGCGACACTTGTCTCAAAGAGCGAAGCGAACTCCGTACGGCTCCCTCTGAAGCCGACGGTGTTGAGGTTTGAGAGGTTGTCGGCAAGGATGTCGATACCGAACTGATGCGTCTGAAGCCCGGATATACCTGCGTAGAATGCCTGATTCATCTCTTATCCTTCGTAAATCTCTTTGATCGCTTCGAACGATACATAGGAGGAGCCAAGGCTTACGAGGGTCTCGCCGCCGTCAAAACGTACCGACTGGATCGGATAGGTGCCGACGCGGGTGTGCTGTGTCACACTGTTTGGGTCGGTATAGGTGGCGTTGACATGGTAGAAACCTGCTTCCGCTATGGTACCGTCGTCAGTCGTACCGTCCCATCCGAACTGGTAGACACCCTTGCTGTTCTCGCCAAGGCCGATGGTCTTGACGACGTTGCCGTTGTTGTCGGTGATGGTGATGTTTCCGCTGCTGACATCGGTCGGGAAGTAGAGTTCGAAGCTGCTCTGCTGCCCCTCGTCAAGGGCGATCGCGTCATTGCCGAGATCGGCGATCTTGCCGATGGCCGCGATGGTGGAGAACTGCATATTGCTGCTGAGTGATGCAGCAAGGTTGCTTAACGCCTTGTTGGTGTTCTCGGATGATTCCAGTGTCGCCAGCTGCGAGGTCTGCGAGAGGATCTTTTCGCTGTCCATCGGTTCGGTCGGATCCTGGTACTGCAGCTCGACGAGCAGCAGTTTCAAAAAGTCGTCTTTGCCGAGGATACCGTTGGGGTTGGTCCCTGCGGGAGCGTCGGTCAGTGAAGTTCCGGTTGCTGAGGTGAGGTTAGAGACTGACATGGTGTTTTCCTTTAAATGTACCGCGGTACGATAAGTTCCAGTTGCGTGTAAAGCGGCAGCTGATCTTCAAGTTGGTCAAAATGCTTGTACTGTTCAGCTGCATGCTGCTGTTGCTGCTGGCGCTGCTGTTGCTGCTGCTGGTCATTTCCATTGCCGTTACTGAAGTTCATCGTGGTGTTGGAGACGCCGTTTTGCGCCAGCTGTGTCTTCAGTTCCGTTGCGTGCTGTGCGAGAGTATTGATCGCACTGTTGTTGGAGGTGATGTTGATGTGCACGTTGTTGCCGCGCTGGATCATCGTGACATCCACTTCTCCCAGTTTGACCGGGTTGAGTCTGATCTTGATCCGGGTAAAGGGAGGCTTGTAGTTTTCGACGGCCTCTCTTATCTCCCCTGCGAAGTGACGTATCGTCTGTTTGGCATCGAGAAGTTTCTGGCCGAGTTCATCGGGCTTGGCGATACCCAGAGCAGATGCGTGCGTTTTGGGCTCTGCTGCTGTCTCTGAGCGCATACCCTCTGTAGCAGATGAAGCGTTGTCACTGTCACCGCGCAGGAGCTGGCCAAGGACGGCGCTAAGTGGAGCCTGCTGTGCTGTTGCCGGGTTTGCGGCAGGAAGCTCGCTTTTGGCAGAAGCTGTTTCAACGGCAACTTCCGCAGGCGCACTGCGTAGACTCTCGGATTTTTTCTGCGATTTTGACATATCGCTTTGCGGTATGATGGCGGCTGCAACGTTTTTGCTCTGCTCGTTTACAACGGCTGCCGTCGGCAGTTTTATCGCTTCTGCCGGCTGCTTGGTCTCATTAGCGCTGGCGGAAGTGCGGATTGATTCTGTTACAGCTTCACTGTTTGGGCTCTTCTGCGCAAGGCTATTGTCAACTTTTTTGGTATTTAAGGGCTGCTCCGGTTGCTGCTGATGCAGCGTAGAGAGCTTCTGCTCGGCAGTGGCTGCCTGCGTCTTATTGGCTTGCTCTACCGGTGTATGCAGCAGTGAGCGCAGCGGTTCCGAGCTCTTTTTGGCGTCGTCGCTTTTTTGTGCCGGGTTCTGTACGATCTGTTTGTTCTCTACGAGCTGCTGTGTCGCTATCTCTGCAGGCATCTTTCTGAAGAGCGGGAGGTTTTTTATTTTTTCATTGGCACTCCCCTGCTCCGGTATGACCTGCTCAAGGGTGATCTTCGAGACATCGATACCTATCTTTTCGGCTAGTCTCAGCAGTCCGCCGAGGCTCTTTGGAAGCTCTTTGATCTGTACGGCTTCGCGGATCTGCTCTTTGAGGAAGGATTTCGCCTCTTTGATAACGGCGCGCACCTCCTCTGCAGGCAGGGTCGCGAGTTTCGGGTTGAGAAGCTGCTGCATCTCTTTTTCCAGGGCGGAAACTCCCTCTTCGGCTGCTTCGGAGCCTTTCAGAAGGTTCAGAAGCCCTTTTTGAAGGGTTTTTCCGTCACTTTCTTCATTCGCCTCATTCGCCGGAACCCCGTTTTTGCCATCGACGGCGAGGAAGGGGATCTCTTTGAGCGAAAGCTTCTGGAGCATCTTGGAAAAGGTGCCCTCCTCCCCCTCTTTCGTGTTCCCAAGAAGGAGTTGGGAGAGTGTGGCTTTGGCAGTGTCGGCTTTAGCATCTACGTGTAACATACGCCCTCCTTCTTCATTAGTAACAGATGAAAAAGCAAATTACATTCCACTTTTTAAAAGAAGGGTATATTCATGCACTTTTTGAAAGCTTTTTTAATTTAATTCTTTTTGTAACCTTTTTCTAACTTGATTTCTGGTAAAATTCCAAAAATTATATAGTTCATAGTTTTTATGAACACAGGGGAACTCCTTTGCAGAAGATTAGAAACATCGCCGTTATCGCACACGTTGACCACGGCAAAACAACACTGGTTGACGGCCTGCTTCAGCAGTCCGGTACATTTGGTTCACACGAACATCATGATGAGCGTGCGATGGACAGCAATGACCTCGAAAAAGAGCGTGGTATTACGATTCTTTCGAAAAATACGGCGATCCGTTATAAAGATCACAAGATCAATATCATCGATACTCCGGGCCACGCCGACTTCGGTGGCGAGGTAGAGCGTGTTTTGAAGATGGTCGATGGCGCCTTGATCCTTGTCGATGCATACGAAGGTGTTATGCCTCAGACAAAATTCGTTGTTAAGAAGATGTTGGGTCTGGGGATCAAACCGATCGTCGTCATCAACAAGATCGACAAGCCTTCGGCAGACCCTGAGCGTGTTGTCGACGAAGTCTTCGACCTCTTCGTAGCAATGGACGCGAACGAAGACCAGCTTGAGTTCCCTATCGTTTACGCAGCAGCGCGTGACGGTATCGCGAAACTGGACATGGCAGAAGAAGACGGCGATTTTGAGTGTATCTTCGAGACGATCCTGAACGAAGTCCCTGAGCCGGAAGGTTCTCCGGAAAACCCTGCACAGGCGCAGGTCTTTACCCTTGACTACGATAACTATGTCGGTAAGATCGGTATCTCGCGCATCTTCAACGGTAAGATCAAAAAAGGCGACCAGGTCCTTCTGGCTAAAGCGGACGGCGAGATGGTCAAAGGTAAAGTCTCAAAACTTATCGGTTTCCTCGGCCTTAACCGTATGGAGATCAATGAAGCTGAAGCGGGCGACATCGTCGCGATCGCAGGTATGGAGACCGTTGACGTAGGCGATACGTTCTGTGACCCTGCCAACCCGATGCCGCTTGACCCGATGCACATCGAAGAGCCGACACTTACCGTCGTCTTCTCGGTCAACGACTCGCCGCTTGCGGGTACGGAAGG
>JBFEWT010000175.1:0-3399 GCA_041546225.1 Sulfurimonadaceae bacterium | reverse complement strand
TTCGCATAGCTGTCGGGATAGGTGGGACCGTGCGGACCGTCGAGGAAGACAAAGCCAAAGAGCGGCTGTGTGGCATTGGCTTCGTCGAGCCATGCGATGAAAGCATCGCTGCTTTGCCGGTCTTTTTCATGGGGCAGGCCCTTGAAACTGTCTTGAATGTTTTCCAGTACATTGAAGTAGGTGGTCTGCTGAAACTCCGGCCAGCGGGTGTCTGTACTGGAGATGATCCGGATACCGTAGTCGAGTCTGTTGAGTGTCTCAAAAAGTACGGGACCCTTCTGGGCGTTTAAAAAGCTGAACCAGTAGCTGGAGTTGATGCCGTAAAACAGGGAGAAGATACCGAAACGGGTCGTGTTTCCGCCGCTGATATTGTTGCTGAAGTTCCAGCTCTGTTTTGCCAGTGCTGCAGATGCGGGCATGACGGCTTCGTTAAGCATGTCGTAACGGGCAGAATCGATGACAAACCAGAAGATGTCCGGTCTGTCTGCGGTTTCAAGCTGCAGCTCTTCAAGCGGGTAGTGGAGCGTGTTTTTCGCCGCGATACCGAAGGAGTGACGGTCGCGTTCGGGGGCTTTGATGTCAAAAAGACGTTCTACCGTTTTGGTGAAGTCCATCGGCTGGTAGAGCGGGATGGGTTTGGTGCTCACAAGCAGGTTCTGTGTTGCGTACATGTTTGCAATACCGTAGGTGACTTTTTCACTCAGGATGAGCACAAAGAGCAGGGGGAACACTACGGTGTTGAAGCGGCGGTTGATGTTCTGTGCCGTCTCCGGGCGGGCGCTTGCGATCTTTTTGATGAGCCAGATCTCGCCGGCGATCATTCCCGCGATGACGGCGACAGCGGTAATGACGGGCATGATACCCGTCTGAATACTGTCGAATGCTGCGGGGGAGAAGAGGATGTTGAGCACCATGGCGTTGATATGGAACTTCCAGATGCGGAAGATGAAAAAGTCCACGATGAGCGCGAGGTTGGTGAGCAGAAAGATGAGTGTTGCCGCGACAAGCACCGAGCGCTGCAGGTAGGCGAAGGGGCGCAGCAGGATATAGTAGATGAGGTAGAGTGTCGCGGCAGTCGAGATCGCGGCGGCGGCGCTGAACGCAGTCGCACCGAACCCGCTGTTCTGGTTATAGACCAGGAATGCCAGGTAGACAACAGCGGTAATGATAAAGTTCGCCTTGAGGTAAAGCGGAAAAAGTGTGTGATTGTTCATAAAGCTTTCGTTTTTTAAAAATAATAAGCGCCATTATAGTTGAAAGTGGATGCGAAAGCGATTAAGCGGAGGTCGGTGTTTCAATCCCGCCCACCCGTTGCTTATAGTGCGCAGATGGTATACTTTTACAATTACTGCCGTGTTGTGTCGCGTGCATATTGCTGTCTCAAAGGGAACTAGTGCAAAAAAGTCTATTTACGCCGTTGCTGAACATACTCGCCCAGAGCGTGCTGCTGGGGTTTCTCTTTCTGCTCATCATGTCTGGTTTCAGGGCGGTACTCTTCTTCCTTTTCAAACCCGCAGAGATCCTGCCGGCGTATCACGGCGATCTTTTCGATGCTTTTGTGCTTGGGTTCAGGCTGGACCTCTCCGTCGTGGGCTACGTGCTGGTGCTTCCGCTCCTGACGCTTATCGCCGCCCGCCTGCTTCCGCGTTACCTGACACTGCCCAGAGTCCGCCGTGTATTTGTGCTCTATTTTACAGTGATGTTTGCAGCGGTCAGTTTCTTTCTGGCAGCGGATATCGCATTCTTCTCCTACTTCAGCGAACATATCACGATGATGATCTTCGGGGTGTTCGACGACGATACCGCCGCGCTATGGGCAACGGCGCAGGAGAACTACAACATGCCGCTTGTCGGTTTCGCGGGAGTGCTCTATGCCGCATTCATCGGCTGGCTGGTGCTCAGACTCTTTTCCCGCGAACAGGTCAAACGGGAGATCTTCTGGCCTGCATTGTGGCAGGGGCTCTTCTTTGTTCTGCTGGTCGCAGCGCTCTTCATGGCGATACGCGGTACGACGGGAATGTACCCCATCTCGAAGATGGTCGCGGACATCTCGGCGGACCCGTTCATCAACAAACTGCCTCAAAACGGGGTGCATGCGTTTATCCGGGCGCAAAAAGATTATCGCAAGAGCAGGTCGGGGAACTACGACCTGATAAAGCAGAGCGGTTATGCGGGGCGTATCAACGAGGCGTTTGCGCTGCATCTTGGCACAGATGTGGCACCGGATGCGGACCTTAAAGCCGCCATGGTCCGTACGACTCCGCGCAGCGAGACCCTTGAAGCGAATCCGCCGCACGTCGTCGTGGTGATGGTGGAGAGCTTCGGCATGCCGATACTGGCGCACCAGAGTGACACGTTTGACATCATGGGGCGGCTCAAAGAACATTTTGATGAAGATATCGTCTTTGAAAACTTCATCTCCACCTCCAACGGCACCATCGTCTCGCTTGAGCCGCTGCTGCTGAACATCACCGCACGGCCGAGCAGCATCACATTCGCGCAGAGCGAATATATGGGGACCTCCTTTGATCAGGCGGCGGCAAGGGTCTACAAAAATGCCGGGTACGAGACCAGCTTCGTCTACGGCGGCGACCTCTCGTGGCGCAGTGTCGGCAGTTTTTTCGGACGCCAGGGGTTTGATCATGTCGAAGGCAAAGCGAATATATTGAGCAGTTTCGGGCTGGACGCGAAAAACGCGGCGCATGACTGGGGTGTCTTTGACGAGCACAGCTACGACTACGTGCTGGAGAAGCTGCGCAACGCGACGACGCCGCAGTTCGTCTTTCTCCTGACAACCAACAACCACCCGCCTTACCGCATCCCCGACACCTATGTCTCGCAGCCGCTGGAGTGGTCCGAGGCATTGAGAGAGCAGGTCACGGGTGATGCGGCGCTTGCCGAGAGACGGTTGAAGGACTACGCGTATGCGCTGGATATGGCCGGCCGTTTTATGGATGCGCTTAAGAGCTCCGCCTTGGCGGAAAATACCGTGGTAGCCCTGACGGCCGATAACAATACCATAGAGGGCATCATGCGCTATGAGGAGCCGCTGGAACAGGGCAAACGCATTCCGTTCTATCTCTATACCCCTCAGCCGCTGCGTCCGCAGCATGTTGAGCTTACACAGCCCGGGTCGCACAAAGATATCTTTCCGACGCTCTACAACCTGACGCTTTCGAACAGCTCCTATATCGCGGTGGGCAGCGACCTGCTCGATAACGAAGCGCTCCACTGCGGGTTTAACGATGCCGGGGTGATCGTCTCCAAAGCGGGGGCGTTTAAAAAAGATGCTCCGCGCAATGATGGTCAAAAAATGTGCAACGATGCCTACCGCGCGGCCCTGGCAGTCACAGAGCATCTTGTGCGCTCGCACACGCTTCAGCCGAAGGTCAATACTTT
>JBFEWT010000009.1:0-31671 GCA_041546225.1 Sulfurimonadaceae bacterium | reverse complement strand
TAGTCATCTAGCTGCCCCTGCCAGAATGCCTCTACCGCTCTGCTATCGCCAGTGCTCATAGCCTTGCACATCGCCTCTATCGTCTCCTCTTTGGCACCGAGTACCTTTTCGTGGAGATTGATGATTGTACCGATGGTCTTCTCGACAAACTGCGACCCGACGATCATCTCGCTGCCCTGGACTGCCATCTCGTGCATCTGTGCAGGTACGACCGACTGTGTTCCTTTGGAGGGATCGATATAGACTTTCCCGTTTTCGACTTTACTCGAGAGCTTGCCCCGTTCTATAAGGTCATTGATGGCCCCGGTCTCAAGACCGGTCACCGCAGCATACTCGTCTATTTCCATCCATTCCATAGTGCAGCCTTTTTAGAGTTCGATGATGGTTTCGATCTCCATAGAGTCCATCTCGACTTTTTTCGCTTTCGCGATACGGTCCTCTTTGAGTTTGATACTCAGCTCTTCGTTCCCGAGTGCCAGGATCTGCATCGCGAGGTAAGCAGAGTTGATCGCACCCGCTTTGCCGATAGCAACCGTAGCGACCGGCATACCCGCAGGCATCTGTACCGTAGAGAGAAGCGCATCAATACCGCTGAGCGCAGAAGCGCTCATCGGGACACCGATGACCGGCTTGACTGTTTTGGAAGCAAGGACACCCGCAAGGTGCGCCGCCATACCCGCAGCCGCGATAAAGACCTGCGCACCTTTCGCTTCTGCCGTATTGACATACTCTTTGGTGCGTTCAGGTGAACGGTGTGCCGAAGAGATCACCAGCTCATAGCTGACACCGAATGCTTCAAACGTGTCTGCACACGATTTCATTACCTCGTAATCGCTCTTACTGCCCATGATGATAGATACAAATTTCATACTCTTCCTTTTGAATGTTGTTTTACAGGGGAAACCACTAAAAACCCAATACGTCTGTACAGGGGCTTTGGTGGTCTACCCGTCCGTATTAGACCTTCGGATGCGTTCCCATATCTTCCGTTGCCGGAATCCTGAAAAAGGTGTACGGCGGAAGTGCCGCAGGGAGTTCGAACGGATTCAGGTTTCCGCTGTGTACCTCTTCCCACTCTTTGCCGTTGTGGGCCTTGAGCTTTTTAAAGACGATGTAGTAACGTCCGTCCGCCTCTTTGGCGACCGTACCGATCTCATTGTCGACTTCGATGATTTCGCTGCCCTCAGGTGCCACGATCTCGACCGTGTCGCCCGGCAGCGTCTTGTATTTGCACATAAAGTGCGTCCCCTCTTCCGTGACCATGCCGCTGACCTGATGGGTTCCCATCATCATTGTAAAATCCAGACTCTGCGTATCGTGCTTCTCAAAAGGGCG
The DNA here is from genome assembly GCA_041546225.1 of Sulfurimonadaceae bacterium. GTDB lineage: Bacteria > Campylobacterota > Campylobacteria > Campylobacterales > Sulfurimonadaceae > JBFEWT01. The sequence goes on along the minus strand of JBFEWT010000009.1, from coordinate 30,336 downwards.
GTTGACCAGATAGGCATCGGTAAAACCGCGGTTCTGCATCGTGTTGAGCTCTTGCTGGTATAGCTCAGGATGGCTTTCGCCCTTGTAATAGTCCTCTATGGCACGGTGGTAGGTCTTCGCCGTAATAGCGGCATAGTACGATGTTTTCGTACGCCCCTCTATCTTGACGGAGTCGATGCAGCCGCTGTCGATGATCTCTTTCATGTGCGATGCGAGGTTAAGGTCTTTCGCATTCATGATGTAGGTGCCCACTTCGGACTGCTCTTCAAGCTTGAAGAGCGTGCCCGTCTCCGGATTCGCCGCGTACATCTCATACGGGAAGCGGCAGTCGTTGGCGCAGCTTCCGCGGTTAGGCACCCGCCCGCTCTGCAGGGTCGAGATCAGGCAGCGGCCGCTGTAGGCGAAACACATGGAACCGTGCACAAACACCTCTATTTCCAGTTCGGGAAGCTCTTTTTTGATGATCTGCAGATCTTTGAGCGAGATCTCGCGTGCAGCGATGATGCGCTTTACGCCCATGCTGACATAGAACTTCGCGTCGAGCACGTTCATCACATTGGCCTGGGTGGAGAGGTGGACCGGCATATCGGGGACCAGTTCTTTGACAAGCAGCAAAACGCCGGGAGTCGCGACAATGATCGCATCGGGTCCAAGCTCCGCCATCGCTACGATATGTTTTTTGAGAAGTTCCAGCTGGGAGTTGAACGGAAATCCGTTAATGGTCGCATAGACCTTTTTGCCGCGGGCGTGGGCATAGTCGATCCCCTCTTTGAAACTCTCAAAGGTAAACTCTTTGCCCGAGCGGATACGCAGGGAGAAGTGGCTTACGCCGCCGTAAACAGCGTCCGCGCCAAAATCAATAGCGATTTTGAGCTTTTCAAGATTGCCGGCAGGAGAGAGGAGTTCGACTTTTTTCATTGTTCCCATATCCGCGGGGTTCCGCAAGGGTCCCGCTACTTTATATAATATTTATTATTTCGCGGAATTATACCAGAATTCTCAAGGATTTCTGATGCAAACCCTGCGGTTAATTCTGTCCGAATGATGCCAGCAGTGCTTCGATATCGTCGCTGGAAACGACATCTTCCGTCGTACTGTCACCCGGAAGGTGCGTTGCGGAAGAGACACGTTTGCTGTCGTCTATCTGACCGGCAAAGAGCTGGTTCATATAGGTCGAAAGTGCCCGCATGACGTTAATGACACGCTCGATCTTCTGACGGTGGATATCCTGATACTGCATGATATCCATGACGGTCATAATACTGTCCCCGCCGTTTTGCATCATCTCGAGCTGTTCACTCGCCTGGGCGAGGGCACCCTCGTTCTTTTCGAGCTGTGTTTTGAACGCAGAGACATCCGGGAACTTCGTCGTCAATGCGGTAAAGAGTTCGACATTGGAAGCCAGGACATCCATGATCTCCTGCGTCTTCGCTTCGCCGTCCATCATGTCGTTACTGATGTTTTCGATAATATCGAAGATCTCACTCGCTTTTTGTTCGGACTCTTTCGTTACATCATCGAGCTGATGCACCATTTTATTGTCATCAGTCGGTGGCGGCGGCGGCCAGTTATGTGTCGCAGAAACCCGGTATTTCTCCGGATTGGTCTCATTGTACGGCTCTTCTGCGGGAGTCTCCTCTTCGGAGGGTTCCTCATCAGCGCCCTCCTGTGAGGCTTCCGCTGTCTCTTCGTCCGCTTCTGCTTCCAAAGCCTCAAGATCCATATCGCCATTCATCAAAGCATCTAACTCTTCTTGCGTCATTGTCCCGTTCCTGATACCATATCGTTTTTTATTCGTACCATAATAACACGAAAAGCTTAAGCAAATTAATATAGATTTCGGAATTTATATAATGATAATAGACCTGCATAACCATACCGCCTTGTGCAACCATGCCGAGGGGACCATTGACGAATACATAGAGAAAGCGATAGCACAGAATGTTGACGTTTTCGGCTTCTCCGACCACGCACCCATGCACTTCGATCCGAAATACCGGATGCGCTTTGATGAGATGGACGGCTATGAATCGGCTCTGCGCGATGCACAAAAAAAATATGCCGGTACCATCGATATCCTTCTGGGCTATGAAGTCGATTATCTTCCGGGTTATATGGATGAGCGGGTTTTAAATGCCGATGTGGACTACCTGATAGGGTCAGTCCACTTCATCGATGGGTGGGGATTTGACAATCCCGAGTTCATCGGCCGCTACGAGCATGAGGACATCGACCATATCTGGCAAAGTTATTTTGACCTCATTGAAGCGATGGCAAAAAGCGGCCACTTCGACATCGTCGGCCACCTTGACCTTATCAAGGTCTTCAAGTTCATGCCGACCAGGCCTGTTGCAAGTTTTGCGGCGAAGGCCCTGCAAGCCATAAAAGATGCAGACATGACGCTTGAGCTCAATGTCGCAGGCTACCGCAAACCCGTCAAAGAACCCTACCCTTCCGAAGAGCTGCTGAAGATGGCCTGCGAACTGGGTATCCCCATCACCTTCGCTTCGGACGCCCATACGCCGGATCAGGTCGGACTGTTCAGAGATGAGATCACCGCGCTTGCCCGCAGCGTCGGCTATACGCAATGCGCACTCTACCGCAAGCGTCAGCGCGTTATGGTTGATTTTTAATCCGCTTTTTTATCTAAACTCCTACATTTTTGTATCACCTTTTGAAACAGAGACGCCAACTGCTTATTTTTTAAGCAGCCAAGGCACTTTCCTTTGAGTCAAGTTCTGATATACTTCCCGAAGCTTACTTTTAGATACAGGAGAAATGCATGGGCAAATTCGTAAACAGCGTAGATGAGTTTTTTAAATATTGTGAAGAGAACGACGTTCAGTTCGTTGACCTTCGCTTTACTGACATCAAAGGTGCATGGCACCACCTGACGTACCGTATGAGTGCTGTCAACAAAGAAATCCTTGAAAACGGTTTCCCGTTTGACGGTTCATCCGTTGAAGCATGGCAGCCGATCAATAAGTCAGACATGATCCTAAAAGCGGATGCTACAACAGCGTTTATGGATCCGTTCACTGCTGATCCGACCGTCATTCTTTTCTGTGATGTCTATGATATCTACAAAAAAGAACTCTATGAGAGATGCCCGCGTTCTATCGCGAAAAAGGCACTCAAACACGCTGAAGAGCTTGGTATTGCCGACGCTGCATACTTCGGTCCTGAAAACGAGTTCTTTATCTTTGACAACGTTCAGTTCATTGACAACATCAATGAAGCGGGCTACAAAGTAGATACTGAAGAGGGTGAGTGGAACTCCAACACTAACTACGAAGATATGTACAACACGGGTCACCGCCCGGGAACAAAAGGCGGCTATTTCCCTGTAGCACCGACAGACTCCATGGTAGACCTTCGCGCCGAGATGATGATGGTGCTTGAGCAGGTCGGTCTTGAAGTCGTCCTTGGTCACCACGAAGTTGCACAGGGTCAGGGCGAGATCGGTATCGTCTTCTCTGACATCATCGGTGCTGCCGACAATGTTCAGAAATACAAGTACGTTGTTAAAATGATCGCCCACCTTAACGGTAAAACGGCTACATTCATGCCTAAACCGCTTTATGGCGACAACGGTAACGGTATGCACGTACACCAGTCACTCTGGAAAGACGGCAAAAACCTCTTCTACAAAGAGGGTGAGTACGGTAACCTGAGCGAGATGGCGCTTAACTATACTGCAGGTATCTTCAAGCACGCTCGTGCGGTTGCTGCGTTTACCAACCCGACAACCAACTCGTACAAGCGTCTGATCCCGGGCTTTGAAGCGCCAAGTATCCTTACGTACTCTTCTCAGAACCGTTCAGCTGCATGTCGTATCCCTTACGGTGCGGGTGAGAAAGCTACACGTATCGAGATGCGTTTCCCTGACTCGACTGCATGTCCTTACCTTGCATTCGCGGTAATGATGATGGCCGGTCTTGACGGTATCAAAAACAAAGACATCCCGGTCGGTCCGATGGACGAAGACCTTTTCGAACTCTCTCTTGACGAGATCCGTGAGAAAAAGATCCCTCAAATGCCACACACACTGCGTGGTTCACTTGAGGCGCTTATCCGTGATAACGACTTCCTCAAGCCGGTATTTACGCAAGAGTTCATCGATGCATACCAGCACTACCGATTCGAGCGTGACGTATGGCCGGATGAAGGCCGTCCGACTGCTTACGAGTTCAAGACTACGTACCAGTGCTAATCATCTCAACGTGCCGTTGGCACGTTGCTGGTTATCCTCAAAAAACTTATCACTTTCCTGTAAATTTACCTTCCTCTTTTTAAAATTTCCGATATAATCTTACATTATGTATAGCCCAAACAATGATCTTAAAACTGAAAGTACCGAAGAGCTGATCGAACAGATCATCTCCCTCTCAAAACTGACCCGTACAGGACTTGATAAAAAAGTCGCACGCTTCATGAAGCTTTACGAAAAACAGAAAGAGAGTCATGCCCGTATACTTCAGCAAAGCGACAAGCAGTACCGCCAGGTCCGCCAGCTCAACGATGAGCTCAAGGTGCTGCAGGAGAATCTTGAAGAGCGCGTACAGCAAGAGATAAAAAACCGTGCCGAAAAAGAGAAGATGCTCGAACAGCAGGCGAAGATGGCCGCCATGGGCGAGATGATGGATGCCGTGGCGCACCAGTGGAAACAGCCGCTCAATGCGTTCAGCATGATGAGCGACCTGCTTAAAAGCGATTTCGAGATCGGTGCCGTTGACAAAGCCTATATAGACGATATGACCGATACCATGCAGCAGCTTATCCAGCATATGGTCTCTACGCTCAATGAGTTCAGGACTTTCTTCCGGCCTAACAAAGAACCTCAGCCCTTCGGTCTCAAACGCTGTATCCAGTCCGTGCAGCTGCTGGTCAATGACGAATTCCTCAAACACTACATCACCATTCACCTCGAAAGCACCCAGGAGATCATCATCAACGGGATCGAGAACGAATTCAAGCATCTCATCCTCAATATCATCAACAATGCCAAAGACGCTTTTTTAGAGCGCGACAATAACGGCCGCGATATCTTCATCCGTTTTAAGCAGAACGGCAAAGAGGTTGTTCTGGAGATAGAGGACAATGCCGGCGGCATCCCCGAAGAGGTGATAGACGATATATTCAAGCCAAACGTCACCACCAAAGACGATGACAAGGGTACAGGCATCGGCCTCTATATGACATCGCAGATCGTTGAAAAACTCGGCGGAAAGATCGCCGCTTCCAACAGTGAAAACGGTGCGCTCTTTACCATCACCCTCCCTCTTGAGACCCCTTGACAGGGCATCTTAACTTTAAAAAAAACATTGCATTCTCTTCCTTGACGCTCCTATAATATGGTACGCGTTGTGTTTTTGCTATAATTGCGCCATTAATAGTAGGAGTACTGTTAAAAATTTCGAGTTTAACGTAAAAAAGGAATACCCCATGGCATTCATGAAACCGGGTAAATACCGCCCGTATCCGCAAGTAGATCTGCCAAATAGAACATGGCCGTCAAATACCATCACCAAAGCACCCGTATGGTGCAGCGTCGACCTGCGTGATGGCAACCAGGCACTGATCACGCCTATGAGCCTGGATAAAAAACTCGAACTCTTCAAACTCCTACTCACACTCGGATTTAAAACCATCGAAGTCGGTTTCCCGTCCGCATCGAAAGTCGAATTTGACTTTTTGCGCACACTGGTCGATCAGGACCTCATCCCCGATGACGTGACCGTACAGGTACTGGTACAGGCGCGCGAGCACTTGATCGAACGTACCTTTGAGGCGCTTGAGGGCGTTAAAAACGCCATTGTGCACCTTTACAACTCTACGTCCGTCGCACAGCGCAAGATCGTCTTCGCCAAAGAGAAGCAGGAGATCATCGACCTTGCACTTGCCGGCGTCGATATGGTCAAGGCTCATGCCGAGAAGTTTGAGGGCAACATCATGCTGGAGTACTCTCCGGAGAGCTTTACGGGCACCGAGATGGAGTATGCGGCCGAAATCTGTAACGCCGTGACTGCGCGCTGGGGGATCTCAGCCGAACGCAAAGTGGTCATCAACCTTCCCGCAACGGTAGAGATGGCGACACCCAACGTCTACGCCGATCAGATCGAATGGATGAGCCGCAACCTTGACAACCGCGAGCATGTCCTTATCTCGACGCACACGCACAACGACCGCGGTACATCCGTAGCGGCTACGGAGCTGGCACTTCTGGCGGGCGCGGACCGTGTTGAGGGCACACTGCTTTCAAACGGCGAACGCACCGGCAATGTCGACATCATCACCCTTGCGCTTAACATGTATACGCAGGGTGTTGACCCGGAGCTTGATTTCAGCGATGTCGATGAAGTACTGAAGGTCGTAGAGCACTGTACGCAGATCGAGACGCATGTGCGCCACCCGTATGTAGGCGAGCTGGTCTACACGGCCTTCTCCGGTTCGCATCAGGATGCGATCAATAAAGGACTGGCATACCAGCGCACCAAGAAAGATCCGTTCTGGGAGGTCCCGTACCTTCCGATCGACCCCGAAGATGTCGGCCGTTCATACGAAGGCATTATCCGCATCAACTCCCAGTCAGGCAAAGGCGGCGTAGCCTATGTGCTTGAAGACAGCTACGGCTACTCGCTTCCGAAGAAGATGCACCCCGAGATCGGGCGCATCGTTCAGGAGATGACGGATAAAGAGGGACGCGAACTTGACCCCGAAGAGATAAAAGCGGTTTTTGAAGAGACCTACTTCAACCCGCCTTCACACCTCGAGCTGGTCGATTATGCGATCCACTCCGAAACGTCCAAGGACAAGACGGTCAAGTGTACGCTGACATACATCTACAAGGGGGAAGAGGTCGTAGCGCAGGGGAGTGGCAACGGGCCGATAGATGCGTGTAAAAAAGCGTTGATCCAAAGCTATCCGAACCGCTTTACGCTGCGTTCATACAGCGAGCACTCCTGCGGCGAACAGTCCACGGCAGATGCAGTCGCGTACATCGAGATCGAAACGGAGCAGCTCGATAGCTTCTTCGGCGTAGGCCACGACAGCGACATCACCATCGCCTCCATCAAGGCACTGTTCAGCGCACTGAATAGAGCCTATAACTAATAATACAGTGTATGGGCAAAAGCCCATACACTTACGCTAACGCTTGGTTCTCTTCGGCAGAGGGCCCTCGCACTCTTTGTGCTCTTGGGCTTATATGTGTCGAACATTTATTACGCCGTATTAATTCTAAATCCTACACGTACTTTTTCTCTTCGTATAATTAAGAATATAGGCTTGAAAATATGATGGATTGTTAAGCTGTTCGAGACGTGCAATCCCAAAGTGCCAAAGGCACGTGGGCTCACCGCCGACAAGAGCTAAAGCTCAGTGCAAGTGAGGCACTAAATGCCGAATCGTAAAAGAACCAAGCGTTAGCGTAGCACAATGGGCTTTGCTCATTGTGCGTATTAATGATTAAAACAACAGCTCTTCTTGCGGGTTGATCTCCGCTTCGACACGCGGCGGCTTCGAGATGTCGGTAAAGAACTCTTTCTTCCCGCCGACAGTCGCCTCGATGACCCCTTCTGGCATATCGAATTTTCGTTTGATCTGAGGATGGCTCTTCAGCAGCGCTTTATAGTAGTAACTGAATGCCGGACCGGATACACGGCCGCCCGTCTCTTTTTCACGCATCGGTGTATTGTCGTCATTTCCGAACCAGACGATGGTCTCCGTCGTCGGCGAATACCCTGCGAACCATGCATCCATCGCGTTGTTGGTCGTACCCGTCTTGCCGGCGAGTTCAATGCCGCGTGCGCGTGCACGGCGTCCGGTACCGCGGTTGACGACATCTCTGAGGATCGTTGTCATCAGGTAGGCCTGCTGTTCGGTGCTGATAATGCGGCTTTTGCTCTCAAACTCTTTGACTTCGCCGTTGCTGTATTGAATGCGTGAGATAAGCCGTGGCTCCACCTGTATGCCGCCGTTGGCGAATGAGGTGTAGTATTTGGCCAGTTCAAGCGGCGAAAGGGAGATGGAGCCCAGAGAGAGCGAAAGGTCCGGCGGGATGTTGGCTATGCCGAAACGATCCAGCTCGCGCAGCATAGTACTCAGACCAATATCGGTGACAAGGTTGATCGTCGCAAGGTTGCGCGAATGCACCAAAGCCTCGCGCAGCGGGATCAGGCCCTTGTAGTTCTTCTCATAGTTCTTCGGACGCCACTTCAGCTCTTCGCCATCTTTTTCATACGCATACGTACGGGCGATATCCACCAGTTCGGTCGCCCCCGAATAGCCCAGGTCGATAGCCACCTGATAGATAAACGGCTTGAATGCGGAGCCCGGCTGACGCAGTGCCTGCGTCGCACGGTTGTACGGGCTCTTGACATAATCGACACCGCCGACAAGCGCCAGTATCTCTCCCGTCTTCGGATCCAGACTCACCAGCGCTCCGTTGAACTTGCTCATATTGCTTTCGTTGTAGTCATTCGCTTTGATCGCACGCTCGATGGCGAGGTCATAGGCATATTTCAGCGCCTTGCGACCGCTGTCTTGCAGCTGAAGATCGATAGTCGTATGGATCTCGTAACCGCCGGTTTTGACATCTTTGATCTCACCTGCGAGCTGACGCTGAACCTCATCGACGATGTAAGGGGCGCGGTTCTGCGTCAGTGTCTCGTCGAAGACAGCCGGACGTTCCGCCATCGCCTTCTCGTACATCTCGTCATCGATCCAGCCAAGATCGAGCATACGGCTTACGACACGGTTCGCCCGTCCGAGCGAGAGCTCATAGTTCTTCGTAGGGGAGTAGAAGCTCGGAGCCTTCGGAAGGCCTACAAGGATCGCGATCTCTTTGAGGGTGAGTTCATCAAGACGTTTGTGAAAATAGCCGTCAGCAGCCGTTTTGATACCGTAGTAGCCATGCCCGAGATAGACTTCGTTCAGGTAGAACTCCAGAATCTGCTCTTTGCTGAGTTCGCGCTCGATCTTGAGCGAGTAGATCACCTCTTTAATCTTGCGCGAGATCTTTTTCTCCCTCGTCAGCAGGGTGTTTTTGACCAGCTGCTGCGTAATGGTACTCGCACCTTCGACCAGTTTGCCCGCCTTGACATCTTTGATGATGGCGCGGAATATCGCATCGACATTAATACCCGGGTGTTCAAAGAATACCGTATCTTCAATCGCAAGCAACGCTTCGATGACCCGCGGAGGGATCTCATCAAACGAGGCATAATAGCGGTGCTCGTCCTGAAACAGGTTCGCTATCTTATCGCCGTTTCTGTCATAAATACGCGTCGTCACAGAGGGGGAATAGTTGACCAGTTTTTCTGTGTCATACCCAAACTGGACATAGAAATAGAGCACCGTCACCACCGGGGAAAGTATGACAGCCAGAAGTAAAAAAAGAAAGATTTTTTTCATATTCTAAATTCCCGATTGGCAAAATTCGCATCAACCAGCATCGCGGTGTAGCTGTTCTTTGAGTTCATCATCACCTCTTCCATCTTCCCTTTTTCAATCACTTCGCCCCCTTTGATAACACAGATATCCTCACACAGCATCTTTGCACTCTGCATGTCATGGGTCACAAAGAGCATTTTAAACCCGACCTCTTTCTGCAGCCTTTTGAGCAGTGCGATAATCACCTCGCGGGTCCGCGGGTCCAATGCGGTCGTAGGCTCGTCAAGCAGCAGGAGTTTCGGATCCGAACTCAGCGCTATGGCGATGACGACACGCTGCAGCTGCCCGCCGGAAAGCTCGCTGGGATAGCGTTCAAGCAGTGCCGCCTCAAGCTCGACCAGCGCCAGCAGCTCTTCCATGCGCTCACGCCCCACAAAGAACTGTTCTTTTATCTTTGTTAGCGGTGATAGCGCCGTAAAGGGGTTCTGCGGTACAAAAGCAAGCGTATCGCCGCACAGCAGTTCAAACGGACTCTCAATATCAAGCTGCAACTGCATGGATGCGGGAAGCATCCCCAGCAGGGACTTGAGTGTCAGGCTTTTGCCGCTGCCGCTTTGCCCCACCAGGGCAAGGGAGCGTTCAATATGAAACGCGATATCTACCAGTGTCGATTCCCCCAGTGATATCTTCAGCCGCCGTATCTCCATCTTCCCTGCTCTGTTTAAGATCTCTTATTCTAGCGAAATAGTGTTAACGGCTGCGGATACGCTCACAGACATGGCGCAGATCTGCTTCATCGACCCCAAGACGGGCGATAAGCCGGATGATCGCATGCTCGACCGTAGGCTGGCGTATCGCCCCGACGGCATACCCCTCTTTTTGCAGTTCGTCCCGGAGGGTGACGACCTTCCGGTTATCCCCGATGACGACAGGGACGATGAGCCCCGGCACTTCGATGCCAAGACTCTCTTTAACGATCTGCTGACGGCGCTTGATCTGGACACTCAACTGCTCAGACTCGCGCAAGATATACTCCAGTGCCTGATGGGCGAGAAGCGTGTCAAAGAGCGAAGGTGCCGTAGCGTATATGATCGGTTTTGCCCGGTTGATCAGGTAGTCGATGATATGCCCGGAAGCAAGGATATACGCACCGAAACTCCCATATGCTTTGCCCAGCGTACCCATCTTGATATGGTTGGGTTTGACAGCGATCTCAAAGAGGTCGAAAACCCCCATCAGCTTTTTGCCGACCACCCCGCTGCTGTGCGCTTCATCGACGATCAGCAGAGCATCGTGCGCATCGGCCAGATCGATGATGGCACGCTCAAGAAGGTCGCCGTCCATCGAGTAGATCCCCTCGACCGCGACGATCTTCCGTTTTGCCGTTGAAACATCCAGTTTCGCTTCAAGCGCCGCAGCGTCATTATGGGCAAAGAAGGTCACTTTTCCCTCGACCAGTTTCGTCGCCAGCACCCCGCTCGCATGGTACTTCTCATCGATAAAGAGCTCATCGCCGCGTCTCACCAACGCCTCTATCATCGCGATATTTGCCGAAAAACCGCTGCCGACGACCACACCCGCCTCGAAACCGTTCGCCGCACAGAGTGCTTTTTCAAAATCTGCATGGATCCTATGGTAACCGTTCACCAGCATCGACGCCTTGGCAGCATGCACCTCTTCAGCAGCCAGACGTTCGCACGTCTGCTGCAGCAGTCGGGAGTCATGTGCCAGCCCGAGATAATCATTCGAAGCCAGATCGGTCAGTTGTTCATCATATAGTTGGCGCTCGCGGTAGCGCCCGGCACGCTTAAGAGCGGCCAACTCTTTCTCATACTGCACGGCACATATCTTTATGTAAATTTTGCTTATTCTAACCGATTCAAGCCCAGAGAATAGTAAAGCACTGCATTCAATAGAATAAATCACCCGCAGCACATCCTATTTGTAAACACTTCTTTAAAGCCTTGAATTAACCGTTTCTATCACATTATTATTAGCTACTTTCAGCTAGAATTTCTCTAATTTTACTTCTCTAGAGTAGCTTACTGTAGAGATTCCGGAGATGACAATGAAACCTGTGTTACGTATACTGCTCGCAGTCACACTGCTGATGCCGTCACTTTACGCCCTGCATATCAATGCGGTAAAAGACCTTCTGCGTGCAGGTCACCGTATCGTCGAAGAGGTAAGCCCGCTGGAACTGCGTACAATGGTCGAGAATGACGAAGAGTTTATTCTTGTAGATATCCGCGAGCCCGACCAGGTACAGCGCGGCGAGATCTTCCATATCGACCTGCACAAGATCACCCGCGGTTACCTCGAGTTCAGAATAGAGCCGATCGTGCCGGACAACAAGACCCCTATCATCGTCTACTGCTGCACGGGCAAACGCTCCATCCTTGCCGCACAGCAGCTCAAGCAGATGGGCTATCAGAATGTCAGAAGCCTGCAAGGCGGAATACAGCACTGGGTAGAGACGGGACTGCCGCTCTTCACCGCATACGGCGAGATGATCATGATGCCGCCGGAATATGATGCGGAAGCTGCTTACAAGATGAATACAAAAGACGAGACGGAAAAGAAGAAAGAGGATAAAAGCGAATAGCCCCCGGGCTGTCGCATCCGATCAAGACTATAAAAACGCGCGAAGTACCTCTACGCTCAACCCCATCGCACAGCTCTCATACCCCTTGACCTCTTTGATGTAGGATTTGCAGAAACCTTCGACCATACACGCTCCCGCTTTCCCGCGCCACTCGCCGCTTTGCATGTAGGCATCAAGATCATCCATATCGAAATCGTCGAAAATATAATCCGTGGACGAGATATCTATCAGTTCAAGCTGCGGCGATTTGTAGATCATACAGGTGATAATGGAGGTCTTCGAGCCGCTCTGGCTCATAAGGATGTTGCGTGCGTCGGATTCGCATTTTGCCTTGCGCAGGATCTGAGAGTGGGCGGTGACGACCGTGTCGGCCACCAGCAGGGGCATCTCCTCACAACCGTAGGCTTTCATCGCCGCTTCAAACTTTCCGAGCGTCGCCTGGTAGACGAAGTTTTTGGGGGTGGGGGCGATGATGGCGTCTTCATCAAAGTCCACCGGTGACTGTATAAATTCAATACCCGCATTTTCCAGCAGCATAGCACGGGTCTGCGAGCTTGAACAGAGTCGAATCATATTAGAAGCCGCGCAGGATGCCGCCGAAGTAGAGTCCGAGCATACCCAAAACGATATTGGCAGGGATCAGGTAGGCGGCGATAGGTTCGAGGTAGGCTTTTGCCCCGGCGAGATCACCGCCTATGAACAACTGCTCAGCCTTGTTGCGGCGGTAGTAGATGACCGCAAAGATCACGCTCATCAGCAGCCAGATACCCTCTTTGATATGAGTGACCCTGTAGAGCAGCGGATCGCCCTCTTTGAAGTTGAGCCCGAACACCATCACGAGGCCTGTAAAAAGAAGGATGACGATCATTGCGATGACCATAGTGAAAAAGTTTTTAAGCAGTTCAAGCGTGCGTGCAAGCTTGATGGTCGGTTCTTCAATATGCTGCATCGCCGGATGTACGGCAAATCGGATGGCGATCATGCCACCGACCCAGATCATCGCCGCTATGACATGGAAAAAGAGTATCCAGTTGGCATAGTTCAAGAAGATCTCCTGCAGCAGCGCTTTCATTACGCCAGTGCTCCCTCGATGAACGCGCGCGAGGCTGTTTTGGCTTCAGGAAGCTTGGAAGCATCCTTGCCGCCTGCCTGGGCAAAGTCCGGACGGCCGCCGCCGCCTCCGCCGAGGATAGGGGCGATCTGCTTGATCCAGTCACCCGCTTTGGCATTGGCATTCTTCACGCCAGCCGCGATCATGACTTTGTCGCCTTTTACCTGGAAGAGCATCGCCGCCACACTCTCGTGGGCATTCTTGAGCTCATCGATACGTGTCTTGACATCACCGCTTTGGATCTCCTCGATAACGACCGTCACCCCGTTGATCACATCGGCACTCAGCTCCTCTTTGGCTGCGTTTTGCGCCTCGACAAGCTCCTCTTTGAGCGTTTTAACCTGCTCTTTCAGACGCTCTACGCCGGCAAGCACGTCACGGTTCTTGACCGCCTCTTCCGCCTGCTCGAGCGTATGGCGCTGCGCTTTGAAGTAGTTATAGGCCGCATTGCCGCAGACCGCTTCAATACGGCGCACACCGGCACTGACACCGCTCTCTTTGGTGATGACGAAGGTACCGATAGACGCCGTGTTATCGACATGGATACCGCCGCACAGCTCTACCGATGCGTTGTCGAAACTCACGACCCTCACAGCGTCGCCGTACTTTTCGCCAAACTGCGCTTTTGCGCCGCTGTTTCTGGCTGCTTCGATATCCATCTCTTCGGTCACACCGGCGATGCCGCGAAGCACCTGGTAGTTCACCTGCTCTTCGATCGCCATCAGCTCCGCATGGCTCAGTGCCTTGGGGTGGGAGAAGTCAAAACGCAGACGCGAAGCTTCCACAAGTGAACCCGCCTGGGAAATATGGTCCCCCAGCGTGTCATAAAGCGCCGCATGCAGCAGGTGTGTCGCCGAGTGGTGCTTGGCGATCTCGGGACGGCTGATATCGACCTGCGCGTCTACCATGTCACCGACGCTGATCGTCTCTTTGGTATGGATATGCGAAAGGTTCAGGCCGTGGAACTTCTTCGTATCAAGCACTTCGCTCTTCTCGCCGATAAGCCCTGTATCGCCCGTCTGACCGCCGCTTTCGGCATAAAACGGCGTATTATCAAGCAGGACCCAGCCCTTCTGCTGTGCATGAAGCGCATCCACCAGTGAGAACTCTTCGCTCAGCAGCGCAAGCACTTTCGAGCTGCTCCCCATCGTATCGTAACCGACAAAACTGTTTTCGCCGAATTTTTCGAGCAGTGTCTTAAAGTCACCCTCTACATGGGCGTCGCCGCTCCCTTTCCATGCCGCTTTGGCACGTTCGCGCTGTGCTTTCATCAGGCTTTCAAAGCCCTCGGTATCGAGTGCGATACCCTTTTCACGCAGCATATCTTCTGTCAGGTCCAGCGGGAAACCGAAGGTGTCGTAAAGCTTGAAAGCGACTTCGCCGCTAAAGACGTCACCCGTATTTTTCAGCTCTTCGTTAAAGAGTTCGATACCCGATGCGATCGTTTTGAAAAAGCGTGCCTCTTCAAGCTCTATCTGCTCTTTGAGTACCTCTGATTTCTCTGCAATATACGGGTATGCAGATGCCATCAGCTCGACAACCGTATCGACGATCTTGTACATAAACGGTTTTTTGAAGCCCAGCAGGTACCCGTGGCGCACCGCGCGGCGCAGGATACGGCGAAGTACGTAGCCGCGCCCCTCATTGGAGAAGTTGATCCCCTGTGCCAGCAAGAAGGTAACCGTACGGATATGGTCGGCGATGACGCGGTACGACGCGCCTGTTTTGTAGGCGTAAGGCTTGCCGATCAGCTCGACGACCTTCTCGATAAGCGGCATAAAGAGTGACGAGTCGTAGTTGCTCGGCACACCCTCTTTGACCGCCGCCATACGCTCAAGGCCCATACCCGTGTCGATGGAAGGCTTCGGCAGGGGGTTCAGTTCGCCCTTGGCATTGCGCTCGTACTGCATGAAGACAAGGTTCCAGATCTCTAAGAAACGGTCGCCTTCGCCGCCCATGTAGTCTTCGGGACCGCTAAAGAGCTCTTCGCCCTGATCGTAGAAGATCTCCGAACACGGACCGCACGGGCCGGTGTCGCCCATCTGCCAGAAGTTGTCTTTGTCGCCGAAACGCTTGATGCGGTCTGCGCTTACATGTTTCTGCCAGAGCGTGTGCGCCTCGTCATCACTGTCATGTACCGTTACCCACAGTTTCTCGACCGGCAGCTCCATCACCTCGGTAATGAACTCCCAGGCGAAATCGATCGCCTCTTCTTTGAAATAGTCGCCGAAACTGAAGTTGCCGAGCATCTCGAAAAAAGTGTGGTGGCGGGCGGTGTGACCGACATTTTCAAGGTCATTATGTTTTCCGCCTGCACGGATACATGTCTGACAGCTTGTTGCACGCGGGTTGGAAGGGACCGGGACTTCGCCGGTAAAGACAGATTTGAACGGGACCATTCCCGCATTTACAAAGAGCAGGGTCGCATCATCGGGGACCAGCGGTGCACTCTCGACACGGCTATGCTGCTTCGCTTCAAAATATTTTAAAAAGGCTTCTCTAACGTCCATAATACACTACTTATATAAAATTGCGCGATTATAACAAATATGGCGTTAAAAAAGATACTCTAGCGGTGAAGTTCGGCGACAACCTCGCGCAAACGCTGTGTCATCTCATCGAGTTCGACGGAGAAGTGACGGAACTGTTCTGCCATCTCCGGTGTCACCGGGTCACCCGCCTCGATGTCTTCAAGCAGGTCCATGATATTGCGCATATTGTCACGGCTCTGCGTACAGCGCTGACAGGCTGCGACTTCTTCGCACATTCCCTCGTTCATCAGCATATAGGTATCTTCTACCGAATTGGTAAGTACTTTGACAAACTCGGCATCTTCAAGATGACTCGGCTCGAAATCGTTATGGATCAATGCCTTGATAATTGCGATTCTCTGTTCGATATCTCTGATTGTCTGGATCACGGTTTATCCTCAAAGTTTACATAATTGAACATTATACAATAAAGAATTATCACATTAAAGCTTTTTATCTCTTTTTTTCCGAATGTAGTAATACGCCAGGCCCGTCATCATAACGAACCCCAGGGCCAGCAGTGTGATCTGCTTCAGATAGGTCTTTATCAGCTCTTCGTTCTCGCCTACCATGTACCCCAGCATTATCAGCACGGCACTCCAGATGCCCGCACCCAGTCCGGTAAAAAACACAAAACGCTTCAGATCCATCCGTGCGAGTCCCGCCGGGATGGAGATAAGCTGGCGGATCCCGGGGATCAGGCGCCCGGTAAAGGTGGAGATGTGCCCGTGTCTTTCAAAAAAGAGGTCCATTTTGTCAAGTGCCTGGGGCTTGACGAAGAAATAGCGGCCATAACGCAGCAAAAGGGCCCGGCCGACCAGCAGCGCGCCGAAATAGTTGACAAGTGCGCCCGCCAGCGAACCGCCCAGCGACGCGAACAGGATAAGCCCGAGGTTCATCTCGCCCTGATGGGCCAGATAACCCGCCGGTATCAGCACTATCTCACTGGGAAACGGTATGACCGAGCTTTCGACCGCCATCAGCAAAAAGATGCCCGTATAGCCCATCTCGAATATCATATCCACCAGCCATTGGGCCATCTCTGCGATCATGCCAGCGCCTTTTCAATATGTTTTACAATCGCCTCGGCACCTTCGGGCTTCACAAGGTTCTGCAGTGCCCGGCTTTTCTCACCCATATCCTCATCCACGATAGCAAGCAGAAGCGCCTGCACCTCCGTGCCTTCGCGTTCGCACCACCCAAGCTCTTTCTCGACGATAAAGCGGGCATTGTGGTACTGGTGATCCGCCGCCGCGTAGGGGTACGGGACAAAGAGTGCCGGCAGTGCATTCGCGCAGAGTTCCCACAGGGTGCTCGCCCCCGCGCGGCTCACGGCAAGGTCGCTGCGTTCAAGCAGACGCGGAAGCTCTTTGGTAAAACCGTAAAGCTCCACCTCCACTCCCGCTTCGGCATACGCCGCTTCTACCCGTTCAAAGTCACGTTCTCCGCACTGGTGGATAATAGCGATGCCTTTTTGCTTCAGCTGCGCAGCGACACCTAGCGCCAGGTCATTGATGAAGCGCGCGCCCTGTGAACCGCCTAAAAATATGACCGTCTTCACCTTCGAACGCACGCGTGCCTGATCAAAAAGAAGCTGCGACACCGGGTAGTCGGTCACCGGGGAGTCTGCGTCGTAAGAGCTGAAAAAGGCTTTTGCAAACGGCTTGAGCAGTCTGTTCAGCCGCCCTTCGACCGCATTTTGTTCATGAATGAAAAGGGGCAGGAGACGGCTGATCGCTGCAAGGGAAGCAGGAGCCGCAGAGAAACCGCCAACACTGATGACCGCATCTATACGGTGCTGTTTCAAAATCTTGCGGGCACGCAGGAATGCCGAGAAGACCCGCCAAAGCGCCTTCAGTCTGCCCAGACCCTTTTGATTGACGACCCCGGTAGTCTCCAGGAAATAGGCATGGCTGAAACCGCTATAGCCCTCAAACCACATCCTGTCCTGACCCGAAGTCGAACCCACGAACACCGCTTCGTGACCACGTGAGATACAGACCTCTTCAAGCGCCTTCGCTATGGCGAGATGCCCGCCTGTCCCGCCGCCGGTAATGACAAATTTCATTTTTTATACTCCGCTTTCTTCGATGCCATCAGCACCATCCCGACCCCGACGGCCGCCGCCATGAGCGCCGAACCGCCATAGCTCAAAAACGGTACCGAGATACCCTTGATCGGCGTCAGACCGCTGATGCCGTACGCGTTGATGAGGAATGCGAACGCGATCAAAAGCCCCACGCCGATACTGAAGAGGTAGTTCACGCTCTCCTCGGAACGGTTGGCGACTTTGAAGATGCGCTGTATGATCCAGATAAACATAAAAGTGACCAGCAAAACGCCGATAAAACCGAACTCTTCGGCAATACCCGCCAGTACGAAGTCCGTATGCACCTCGCTTAAAAAGCCCAGCTTGAAGGTACCGTTGCCCAGGCCCGTCCCGATAATCCCGCCGTTGTGGATGGCGTTAAGCGAGTGGCCGATCTGGTACGGTTCCTCATGCACCGCTACACGCAGATGCGCCGCGACAGGCTCAGGCAGTATCTCCAGCACGAAGTTCTGCGCCAGCGCCCACCATGATTTTATACGCAAGATCCGGTGCTCCGCGGTCAGAATAAACGTAATGAAAAAGAGCAGTGCCCCGAAAAGCAGTGTAAAGAAGAACTTGAAGCTGCTGCCGGCAAAAAAGAGCATGAACGCCAGTGTCAAGCCAAGCACAACGACCTGACCGAGGTCGTTTTGCATAATCGCGATCAGGAACATCACCAAGATGAAGATAACGGCATAGGGGAAGAAGCGTTTAAACTCCTCCTTGACCCCCATACCCCCGTGGTGGCCGAGCTTGCGCGAAAAACTCCATGCCAGAAAATAAACGAACCCGACCTTGAAAAACTCGACCGGCGCGAGCGAAAAACCGAAAAACTTTATCCACCGTTTTGCACCGCCGACCTCCGTCACCAGGTATGAGGGCAGAAACGGCATCGCCACCATCAGGATCAGGCCGCCGAAAAAGAGGGTAAAGCCCAGACGGTTCAGCCAAACATCTGGGTCCAGCTGCGCGAGTGACCACATGATGACGATGGAGACCACCCCGAAGACTGCCTGACGCATAACGAAGTGAAAATCGTTATAACCGAACAGCAGTACGGTGTAGGAAGAAAGGGTATACGAGAGCAGTATACTGATGGCGATCAGTGCACTCGCCAATAAAAAAAGTTTGCGGTCGGCCATCTGAAAATCTATCTCATTTTTTACGGGTATTGTAGCGTGTCGGGTCTAAAGAAATACTATAAGCGATTTTTGCCAAGCCGGATGAGAAAAGTGGAATAATTATTGCTTGTAATTTCACAACAAAAAGGAGTTTGTTATGAGTATTCAGATTTCCCGCGCCCACGAGTTGATGAAACAGGCACTCGACTACCGGGCGATGCGACAGGACACCATTGCTTCGAACATTGCCAATGCCGATACGCCGTTCTACCGTCCGCGCGATATCAGCTTTGAAGATGCTCTGGCAGATCAGCGCAGGGAAATCTTTGCAGAACGCAGCCCGCAGCTCCGGATGGCCCACACGAACGGTGCCCATTTCGACGCGGGAAGTTCGCAAGCACCAAAACAGGCGACAACCTTTTTCCGTGACGGCCACATGGCCCGCAACGACGGGAACAGCGTCGATTTGGATGTTGAAACGACTGAACTGGCAAAAAACTCCACCATGTTCAACGCCCTGACGGCGGCAGTCAAAAAAGAGAGCATGCTTTTCAAAAGCGTGATCGAAGCCTCCGGCAGAACGTCATAAAGGATAGATGATGAGTTTTTTAAACAGTTTTGATATCAGCGGCTATGGTCTTTCGGCCCAGCGTACCCGTGTCAATGTCATCAGTTCCAACATTGCCAATGCCCAGACGACCCGTACCGACGAAGGCGGCCCCTACCGCCGACGCGATGTAGTCTTCAAAGCACAGGACTTCAATGCCATCTTGAACAAATCCCTCGCAGGCAGCACCGACTCGCTCGGTTTCAGCGATCCGCTTGACGAGGGCGATTTTGGCAAAAAAGTAAATCCTGCTATAATGAGTGTAGTAGTAGACAAGATCGTTCGCGACGACCGCGAACCGAAAATGAAATTCGATCCGAGCCATCCTGATGCGGATGCGGACGGGTATGTTGCCTATCCGAATATTAATCCCGTCATCGAAATGGCCGATCTAGTAGAAGCAACACGTTCATACCAGGCGAATGTCGCCGCGTTTGAAAGTGCAAAGAACATGGCCAACAGTGCCATTTCGCTTCTGCAAGCATAATAAGATTTGAAAGGAGTTAGCGTTGGCTGATATAAACAACATCGGTTCCCTCTCGACTGCCGACCTGCTGAGCCAGAAAAGCGGCAGCAGCCAGAGCGCGCCCGTCTCAGGCGAGAACAGTTTTGCCAACCAGCTCAAAAGCGCCATCAATGACGTGAATGAGCAGCAGGTACAAAGCGAAAAAGCCATGTCCGGCATCGCAACGGGACAGGTCAAAGACCTTCACCAGGCAGCACTGGCTATCGATAAAGCCGAAATAAGTATGAAGATGATGCTTGAAGTGCGCAACAAAGCGCTCAATGCCTACAAAGAGATCACCCGTACCCAGCTCTAATCGTACACTTTACTTCCTACCACAGCTTCGGCTGTGTATAATTACATAAAAAAGCTTTCCACCTATGGCCAACCGCAATAAATCGAAAAAAATTTTACTGCTTTTTGCTCTGCTTCTTGTAGGGTTCGGCATCTTTCTTGCGGTCATGGCCTTTACCGCCCTTAGCCCGCGGGATACCCCGTCACGCTTTACCTCCGACAACTCAAAATCCCAGCGCGGGAGCATCATAAGTGCCGACGGTTTTCATATCGCGGCCACCCAGAAGCTCTACAAAGCCGTGGTCAATACCAACAACATCGACCCAAAAAAGCGCGAACTCTTTATCCAGCTCTTCAGTATCTACAGCGGTATGAGCGAAAAAGAGATCCGTAAAAAACTCGCTTCGAGAAGAGGCTCCGTCGTCCTGAGCTACCACATCAGCCCGAAAACCGCCCAGTATCTCAAATCGCTCGCGTTCGAGCTGCGCCGTCTCAACGTCTTTATGGAGTACACGACCAAAAGCGGCCGGCGCATCCTGCACGGCCTGAACGTGCTCGAAAGCGGCGAAGCGCGCGAATACCCTTATGGCACTCTTCTCACCCCGGTCATCGGCTACCCGCGTAAAGTCGAAGATGAGGGCTATACACGCATCTCGGGGATAAAAGGGATAGAGAAGCATTATGATGATGAACTCGGTGCCCACCAGGACGAGCACCAGCGGGGACCGCGCGACGTCAACAACTATATGATCCTCAACAAAGAGAGCTATACCCAGCAGGGCCTCGACGGGCTTGATGTCAAACTGAACATCCCCGTTACCCTGCAGATACGCATCGAACGTATCCTGACACAGATGCAGGAGAAGCTTGAAGCCAAAGAGATCATGGCAGTCGTGATGGAATCGACGACCGGGAAAGTACTCTCGCTGGCCAGCTCCAACCGCTATAACCCCACGGCTATCCGCCGCAGCGACTACGACGCACTCAACACCTCAGCAATAGAGTACAGTTTCGAGCCGGGTTCGGTACTCAAACCCCTGGTCTTCGCCCTGCTTCTTGAGTCGGGAAAGGTCAATCCCTACGACCTCGTCAACGCCCATAACGGCCGTTATAAAATGGGCCGCAAGGTCATCACCGATGAGCATAAATATGACTGGCTCAGTGCAGAGAACGTCATCGTCCACTCCTCAAACATCGGTATCGCACAGCTTGCGCAAAAGCTCGATGCCGCCAGTTATTTCCAGGGGCTTCTGGACTTCGGCTTCACTCAGCGCAGCGGTATCGACCTTCCTTATGAACGCAGGGGAAGCATGCCCACGCTCACCCAGCTCAATGCACAGATATACAAGGCGACGACATCCTACGGCTACGGTATGACCGCCAACCTCGTCCAGCTCATCAAGGCGTACAACATCATCAACAACAGCGGCCGGATGCTGACACCGCTCATTACGGACAGCCTTACCGATGCCTACGGGAAAGTCATCCCCGTCGAGACCGAAGAGCCCCGTCAGGTGCTCTCCCCTGCAACCGCGGAACGGATGAAAAAGATCCTTGTCAAGACCGTCAAAGAGGGTACGGGCATCCATGCCCTCACCCCGGGACTTGAGATCGGCGGCAAGACGGGTACGGCGCATATCGCATACCGCGGCGGCTATGCCAACCGTTATAACAGCTCGTTCATAGGCTTTGCCAACGATGCAAAAAGCCGTTATACCATCGGGGTGACGGTAGTCGAACCGACGAAGACCCACTTTGCATCCCTGACTGCCGTTCCGGTCTTTAAAGACATCGTCGATATGATGAGCGATGAAGGCTATCTGATCCCTTTAACGCAATAACCTCTAGCTGTGTCGGGCCTGACGCTTGTTGCCTTGCAGGGCCGGCTGGGTGCTCGCCTCGCAGCGTGCGGAAGCAAAAGGTTTCAAAAACCCCGGAAGCGCGCGGCCGGGCACTTTCATCAGGTCTCGCGCCATCGCTGCGGCAACGGCTTCTGCGTCACACGCGCGCACCTCTGTCAGATACCTGAAGAGCAATCCCGCCAAACGCTCGAGAGAGATCTTCCATGTCGATTCGGTCTCGCCGTATATCCACTCTGAAAAGCCCCGGAAACCCTCAAACACTCTCCCCTCGGGCCAGAGCATGACGATGCTGTTTTTAAAGTTGCCGCTGTTGTACGTAAGGTCCCAAAAACGCGAAAAACGTTTCATCTTCTGGATCTGTGCGAAGGAGAGCTGACTGTTTTTCAGGATGTCATAGGGCGGCTTGTCGGAGTAGACCATGCCGTAGTGTTCATCATGACGCGAGAGCGTCGTGCCCGAGAGCTTTTTAAGTATCCCTATCTGTATCTCCGAATCTGTCAGCGCGGCCAGCCGGTCAAGGTTTGCGCCGAAACCCTCGAGGCTCTCGCCCGGAAGCCCCACGATCAGGTCAAGGTGCATGTGCGCTTTCGTCTGCGTCTCGAGGAAGCGGATGTTCTCGCGTATCTTTTCGAGCTTCAGCGGACGGTTGATGTTGGCCGCTATCTCCGGGTCGAGCGTCTGTATACCCACCTCAAGCTGCAAAGAGGCCGGAGGAAACTGCGCTATACGTTCGCGAAGGCTCTCTGGAAAGTGGTCGGGGATCACCTCGAAGTGGACAAAATAGGGAGGCTCTTTGGCCAGGAAGAAGTCGAGTATCCTGTTGGCGGTCTTGATATTGAGGTTAAAGGTACGGTCGATGAACTTGAAAGTGCGCACCCCGCGCTCCCAGAGTCTTTCAAACTCCTCAAGCAGGCGGTCAATATCGAAACTGCGCACCTTCTCGTCGATGGCGGAGAGGCAGAACTCGCACAGGAACGGACAGCCCCGCGAGACTTCGACATAGATCGTACGGTTCTGCACATCATGGTCGTCATACCAGATGTAGGGGAGTTCCACCGTTTTCAGGTCGAGCATCGCCGCTTTGATGATGCGCTCTTCGGGTGCGTCACCCGCCAGCAGCGCTTTGCACAGTTCATAAAACGCGATCTCGCCCTCGCCCTGTATGACGTAGTCCGCCGCATCGAAATTGACACGGTGCGGGAAGTAGCCGGCTTCGGGACCGCCGAGCACGACGGCCGTCTGCGGCGAGACTTTTTTGATCACTTCGATGAGATCGTGCACGTCCGATGCGTTCCAGATATAGACACCGATACCGACAACGGCAGGCTCCTCTTCGAGGATCTTTTCGGCGATCGCCTGCACGTTTTCGTTGATGACGAACTCCATGATCCTGGCGTGCTCCTGCAGTTCATGCAGGTTGGCAAAAAGAGCGCGCAGGCCTATGGAGGCGTGAGAGTAGCGGGCGTTTAGTGTTGTAAGGACGATCTTTTTCATAGTTGCACCCGCCGCTTTCTCAGATCCAGAGGTTGTCGATAAGACGCGTCGTCCCGACCCTGGCTGCCACGAGGATAAGCGTATTATCCTTCTCGACACGCACCACCGGGCGAAACTCGCGGTCGACAACGGCGACATATTCGACCTGCAGAGGCTGCAGTGTTGCCAGCATCTGCGTTTTGATGTTTCCGACATCATAATCACCCTGCATCACCATCTTGCCTGCGCGTTTGAGCGACTGCGAGATCTTCAGTGCCTCGGTGCGCTCTTCGCTGCTCAGGTAGACATTGCGCGAGCTCAGCGCCAGACCGTCATCTTCGCGTACCGTATTGACCGGCACGATCGTCACATCCATAAAAAAGTTGCGCACCATCTGTTCGATGAGCAGCAGCTGCTGCGCATCTTTTTTGCCGAAATAGGCTCTCGTCGGTGCGACCATGTTGAGCAGCTTCATGACGACTGTCAACATCCCGTCAAAATGGCCCGGGCGTGATGCCCCTTCAAGTATATAGCCGCGGATATCGGGTGCAGTGATCGCGATCTCATCGTTTGCATAGATAGCATCGGCTTCGGGGTAAAAGAGGTAATCCACCCCGCTGAGTTCGCATACTTTATGGTCTGCCGCTTCTCTGCGCGGGTACGTGGAGAGGTCTTCGCCCTCCAGGAACTGCGTAGGGTTCACAAAAATCGAGACCACAACGATATCGTTGTGCGCCCTCGCCTCTTCTATGAGCGTACGGTGACCGCTGTGCAGCGCCCCCATGGTCGGTACAAACCCGATAGAACCCGAATGGCTTCCAAGGGCCTCTTTAAGTGCTTCGGGAGTACGAACTGTTTTCATCTTTTTAAGCCTCAATTGAATATAATCGCAATTATACTTTAGGGTAGCTCACAAATCCCTATAACAATTCTTAAGGGGCCTCTCTGCCCTTTGCCGGAGTCGATTTTGGACCATTACGAATATACCGAACTGCTAAAGACCCTTACGACTAAAATGAAAAACATTACCGGTGTCGTTCAGCCTGACAAGATCCAGCAGCGTCTTCGCGAGATCGAAGAGCTGGAGAACTCGCAGGACTTCTGGAACGATGCGGCCAACGCGGCAGTCGTACAGAAAGAGAAGACCCAGTTAGAGCGCAAACTTGCCAAATATGTCACCGCTTCCGACGCCGTCACCGATGCGAGCGAGCTCTATGAGATGGGCAAAGAAGAGGGTGATGACGACACCATCGAGACCCTTTTCGCCGAAGCACAGGAGCTGGAGAACATGGTACGTACCATGGAGATCGAGATGCTGCTCAGCGGCGAGAACGACTCCAACAACGCCATCGTCTCCATCCACCCGGGTGCAGGCGGTACCGAGTCTCAGGACTGGGCATCGATGCTGCTGCGCATGTACACCCGCTGGGCGGAACGCCGCGGGTTCACTGCCGAGACGCTTGACTACCAGGCCGGCGAAGAGGCCGGTATCAAAGATGCCTCCATCCTCATCAAAGGCGAGAATGCCTACGGCTACCTCAAGGTCGAGAACGGCATCCACCGTCTTGTCCGCATCAGCCCTTTTGATTCCAATGCTAAACGCCACACCTCGTTCAGCTCGGTAATGGTCTCGCCGGAGATCGACGACGACATCGATATTGAGATAGAGGATAAAGATATACGCATCGACACCTACCGTGCATCGGGCGCGGGCGGCCAGCACGTCAACAAGACCGAATCAGCCATCCGTATCACCCATATAGAGACCGGTGTCGTCGTACAGTGTCAGAACGACCGTTCGCAGCATAAGAACAAGGCGACGGCGATGAAGATGCTCAAGTCGCGTCTTTACGAGCTTGAACTGGAGAAGCAGAAAGCCGAAGAGGAAGGTGTAGAGAAAAGCGAAATCGGCTGGGGGCACCAGATCCGCTCGTATGTCATGCAGCCTTATCAGCAGATCAAAGACACCCGTTCAAACGAAGCGTATACCAATGTAAATGCCATCCTCGACGGCGACATCGACAAGATGATCGAAGGTGTCCTCATCTCTCAAAACAAGGGTACCGCTGGCTGAAGGCCATGTTTCTGTGAAAACAAGGGAACCGCTGGCTGAAAGCCGGTTTCTGCGGAAGCCGCGCTTACGCCTCTTTTCTTAAAAAGCCGTACCCCATAAAACCCACACCCCCGATAAGCATGGCGATCACGACATAACGCAACTGCTGTTGCTGTTTCTCCTTGTACTCCTCGCCAAATACGGACTTCTCCGGCGGCGGCGCTTTGGTGCCTGTCATCTGTGCCTGCACACGCGCTTCCATGCGTGCGACACGTTCCGCTGCCATACGCTCCTCTTTGCTCACGCCGCTGTCGCCATATGACCAGAACAGCATAGCGACACCGACAACAAGCAGCAGCGCCCCCAACCCTAACGAGAGGTACTTCTGATGTGTTTTGATCCATTCACCCATTTTGCTTCTCCTTTACTCTGATGCGTGCTATCTCCGGCAAGACAAAGTGCTTAAAATACTCCAGGTTTAAGGGCTTCTTCATAAACCGGTATGCCCCGACCTCTTTCATCTTGAATACGGCACCCTTCTCCTCTTCGCCGCTGATGACGAAAAGCGACGACGACAGTTCCGGACGAACATGCAGCAGCCTTTTAACAAAATCATACCCGCTCAATCCCGGCATATGCATATCTGTAAATACAAGCTCTGCGCCATGCTCTTCGATATGCATAAGGGCCTCGGCTCCCTCTTCGAAAGAGAAGACCTCCTCTTCGTGCACACCAAGGTCTTCGAGCAGCGCTTCAACCGTCATCCGCACCGTCAGGGAGTCGTCTAAAATTATTATTTTCATTGCAACTTTTTTTCTTATTCTATCATAGGCACATTACCCTATGAATTATCTGTTCCGACTCCGGTAAAAAGTGTCAGGCGCAACAGCGTGTTCTCAATCGCCTCGAGGTCATGTTTCACCCCGGCTTCAAGTGTCACGATATCGCCTTTGTCCAGCACAGCGCTGCTGAGCTCGGAGGAGAACCTCACAAGGCCGTCAATGACCTGCAGCGTCAACGGGTAGAGGCTCTGGTGATCCATCAGGACCTGATGGGCCTGCATCGCGATGCCTACTTCCCGTGCATACTCTGTTTCATACAGCTCCTCTATGACAACGGATTCATCACTGTACGCCAGCGAAGTAATAACATTTGTCCGTTCCATGGTTACTCCTTTCTACTGCTTGGACTGCTTATTACTTACCAGGAAGCAAAAAGAGTGCCGCTACGGTTTTTATACCAGATCAAAAATATTATCCGATTTTTACATAAAAAACGTGATAATGCCGTTTATGAACAGAGTGTTAAAAGAGTGCGCCCTCGACGAGAACTGTGCCTACATCAAAGACCAGCAGCAGACGACCCATTACAAGATCATCGACCAATGCACCATTTCGCAATGCTCCGCACTCATCGAGCGGGGATGGCGTCGTTTCGGCAGTATGTTCTTTCGCCCCATATGTTCAGGGTGTACGGCCTGTGAGAGCCTCAAGATCGATGCAGAGGCCTACCGCTTCTCCAAATCTGCGAAAAGAGTCATCAAAAAGTGCGCGCATCTCAAAACAGTCATCCGGCGCCCTGCAGTGACACAGGAGCATCTTGATCTCTTCAACAGGTATCATAGCCATATGGAAGTAAAAAAAGGGTGGGATAACCAGAGTGTCACGGCCCGCAGCTATTACATCTCGTTTGTTCACGGCTACAACGACTTCGGCTATGAGATAGCTTACTACGACGGCGACAAGCTTATCGGGGTCGACCTTATCGACATACTCGAAGAGGGCGTCTCCTCGATCTATTTCTACTATGACCCGGGTTATGAGCACCTCTCACTCGGGCGCTATTCACTCTACCGCCAGATCATGCTCGCCCAGAGGCAAGGATTGCGCTGGATATACCTCGGATATTACGTCGAGGAGTGCCCAAGCCTCGCCTATAAAAGCCAGTATCAGCCCTCCTACCAGCTCGTCGGCCGTCCCAATGAGGAAGAAGAGCACCGCTGGCACCCCTACGAAGCCTCTTAACGGCGAAGCTCGCTTTTCAGCTCAGCGCGTACATCCGCTTTTGTACGCTCGGTCTCCTCGCGCAACTGCTTTTCATACGCTTCCTTTTCAGCCCTGTCGCGCGCACGGAACCTCTCTATACGGTTCTCTTTGTACTCACGATAGCTCTGCTGGCGCTTCTGTTTGCTCATCTGCGCCTTCTCTTCGCCCTTTTTCTTATAGGCGATATACATATCCATCTCTTCGATCGGCTTGCACGTTGTACTCGATGTGTAATACTCAAGCATCTCTTTTTCAAAAGTCATCATGTCGATGAGATCGGTTTTAATGAGCGAGGCAAAAGTCTCACAATCATCGTTTTGCATCGTTTGGCGAAACTGGCGGTTGGCTTTGACGGTAAAGTAGGTGTGCTCTTTCGAGAGCGCGCGCAGCGTGTTAAGGTAGGCTTTCCGGTCCATAGCCCCCTCCTGCTTTTCGGCTATCGCGTCACCCGCCACTTTCGCGTCAACCGCATTTTGAACATAGGACGAGATACGCGCTTTATCCTCTGCAAATCCTTCAAACGTAGACAGGGATGCGACAGCGGAAAGGTTATCATATATCGGGTCGGCGAGGGAGGCATAGATCCTTGGAGTTTGCGCATAGAGCGACATGCTGATCAAAAGTAGTAAAAATAATCTCATATAACTGCCTATTTTTTTTTGTTACCATTGTACAGAAATATAAGTTTTACTGAAGCTGTGTTTTGAATTGTAATAAATAACTTAAAATATACATAAGAATAGATGCTCTTTTCAAGCCTTTGTTATTCTAATCATCAACAAAATCATAAAAACAAACAATACTAATTGTCAAAAATCAATAATATATTTACATACTTTTGTGATATTAAGTTATCTATAAGTGCAATAAATCTATTCTATAACATATACTGAAAGGAAAAAGATGAAAAAACCAATCAAAATCTTGGCTTTGTGCTTAAGTATTACGATGGTCTTGTTTATGAGTGCCTGTAGCGGGGGCGGTGGCGGAAGCAGTTCAACCACCTCCGATCCTGCCGAGAGCAATGAATGGGACAAGATGGAATGGGAAAAAGGTCAATGGGGCTGATTATGTCTCTCTACAATCAATATCAAGAAGGAATTTACATGTTCATTACAACACAGAAACGTACAATTACAACACTCGCGGCTCTTCTGGCAGCCTCTGCACTGCATGCCGCCGCGGTAGGTGTACCAAACACATTTGAGGCTAACACCACCGCCAAAGCTTCCGAAGTCAATGATAACTTTAACGCGCTTGCGACCGGCATCAATAACAATTTTGTTGCAATAAGCAGTAAGCAAGAACGCGTCACAGGTACCTGTGCGGTCGGCGAAATCATCAGCGCTATCAATAGTGACGGTTCTGTTGTCTGTGCACAAACCGACTGGTCCAATGTAACAGGTATCCCAGCAGATATCGCTGATGGTGACAACGACTCTACAAACGTAGGTATAGATTTCGCTACAATTGGAACTACATCAGCATTTACAGATTTTCCCATAGTAATACCGACTGACTATACTGCTGGATATCTACTTTCTGTCACAGTCACTGCACCGCAAGCTGGCTATATCCATGTAAATGCTTCATTTGAGCATAGAGTAGCACACGTTGCCGGCATTTCTGACACTCTTACCCATTTTGGTATCACATCATCGAATACTGCTACTAGCATCTATAATACTGTTATATTCACGAATACTGTTGGACCAAGTTTTCGTATAGTCACACTTCCTAACGTTTCAGCATTAAGCGGCACTTATCGGTCATCTATTCACACAAGTAGGGTATTTTATGTCTCAGCCCCAGGTACTTATACATATTACCTGGCAGCCGAGCGTATTGATACCAATACAGGTACAAATGACATTTCACACGCAACGTTGAGTGCGACCTTTATCCCCAACAGGTACTAAAAGTGCGTTGGCGCCGGAATACCGCAGCTCTGCTTCTCGTCATGCTCGGCATGGCAGGCGGTTATCTACTCCTGCATGAAAGTAATGCGCCCTCATCACACGAGCGTGTGTCGCGTGCCAATATAGAGCAACATCCCGCTCTAACGCCTTCTGCCGATGTGGCAACGCACCCTGCACACGATCAAACAACCCATGACCCCTCTGCCGACTCCCCAGTCACATACGAAGCTTCGCAAGACGAAAGCACCGTGGAAGAAGAGAGTGTCGAAACACTCCTGCAAAAACTCTCCGAAGGCGGCTATGAAGAACGTGCATTGCTTGAACAGCTCTGGGCACGTACTGCGGATGGAAACATCACCGACGAAGTCCTTGGCATCTTTGAAAATATTAAAGATGAGAGCAGCGTTCCTCAGCTTGCCAGCTTTGCCGCCACGGCGCTTGACGACCTGCTGCAGCTGCAAAAAATCCGCTCCGGCGATCTCCTGCAAACAAGCTCCCATCCGACAGAGCATCTGCCCGATTATCTCCAGCTCGAAGAGCAGCTGCTCAGCCACGATGAGCAAGCCCGCGCCGAAGCCGTCGCCACTCTTAGCAACGAGCGCAAGGAGCGCGCTGTAGCCTTACTCAAAGCGCACTTGAACGACCCCTCCGCACAGATACGCTTACAGATCGTAAATGCACTGTGGCGTATGGCCGCGGACGGGCTGGAAGACGAGTATGACCTTCTC
>JBFEWT010000025.1:0-22826 GCA_041546225.1 Sulfurimonadaceae bacterium | reverse complement strand
GGTAGCTCGTCGGGCTCATAACCCGAAGGTCGTCAGTTCAAATCTGGCTTCCGCAACCAATTCTCCCCTCTTTATTAGACATCTTAAATCCGCATCCAACCTGTTTGATTTTCTCTTATTGCGAAACGTGTTATGATGCCCCTAAAAATACAAAAGGTCTACTTTGAACGATACCAACAGCTCTTTTTCATCCTTTGTAGATGCCGTCGGCGGCCCGGATATGTTTATCTGGGTCGTGATGTTCTCCATCTTGCTTGCGGTCGCCCTCACCCTCTATGTACTAAGCCCCAAGGAAGAGGATTAGGCACATTTTATTATCACGTTTGAAAAACCTTTCTGCTGCCTGTGCAGGGTTTCAACAAAACCCGATATAATAAAGAGAATAAAACTCTGCAAGGCCTGTTCGCTGTGTTCAAACGACTTTTTCTCTTTCTGACGCTGCTCTTATCACCGCTTTACAGTTCCTATACCCTGCAATCAACGTATATGTATGAGAATCATACGCTCATGGCAAGCACCCTCTTCCCGGAGATTCAAGACGATTTCAAACTTCTGCAGATCGAAGAACACAAGACCATGTTCCGCCTGCGCAGCGACGAAATAGTCGAACGTTTCGGTGAGCACGGCATCACTGTCGAAGCGAATGACGAACGCTACGTCACCTTCATCAAGAGAAGCCCCGTCGACACGGAAGCGCTTGAACAGGCACTGCATGACTATTTTGTCGAAAAACTTCCGGGGCTCGTCATCCGTACGGTAAGCGTGCAGCCGCGCTCCTATACAAAAGCGCTTCCAGAGCACTATAACGTCAAGATAGCACCCAAAACATTCCATCGCAACAGCGGATCATTCTATATCGTCTCCAGCGACAATAAAAAATACTTTTTCAATTTTCATATCGATGCCGACATCACCTATCTTCTCGCCCGCAAAGACCTGGCCCGCAAAGAGCTTCTGTCGCCTTTCAATACCCTGCAAAAAGTCGAACCGTTCAACCGTATCAGGGCACTGCCGCTGACATCGCTGGATGCAGAGCGTTTACGCATGCGCCATCCGATCAAAGCCGGGCGAACCATTTTGGTGCGCAACACGGAGACACTTCCGCAGGTCCGGCGCAACCAACGTGTGCATGTCACCGTCAAATCTGCTGCCGTTGAGATACAATTTACGGCAAATGCACTTCAAGATGGCGCATTACATGATATTATTTCAATTGAAAAATCAGACGGCCGGCGCCTCCGTGCAAAAGTGATCGGTTTGAACCAAGTGGAGATCCAATGAAAATCGTCGTTGCTATCAGCGGAGCCAGCGGTGCCGGACTGGGTCTAAAAGCGTTGAAACTGCTGCCAAAGACATACGATGTCCATCTCATCATATCCGAACATGCCGGTGTGGTCCTTGAAAAAGAGCAGCAGCTTTCCGGAGCCCTTGATGGCGCATCGTTCGGCGATCATGTCACGGTCCACCGCGATAACGAGATCTGGGCTTCGGTCGCATCGGGTTCGTTCGGCTGTGACGCGATGATGCTCGTTCCGTGCAGCATGAATACGCTGGCAAAGATCGCCTGCGGCATTGCGGACAACCTGACGACCCGCGCAGCGAGCGTCATGATCAAAGAGCATAAAAAACTTCTGCTCGCACCGCGCGAAATGCCTTTTTCGGCTATTGCGCTGGAGAACATGCAAAAACTGGCGGCACTGGGTATCATCATCGCGCCGCCGGTAATGGCCTACTACTCCGAGCAGGACTCGCTGGAAGATATGGAAGACTTTCTGATCGGCAAATGGTTTGACCTTCTGGGCATACCAAACACCCTATACAAACGATGGGACGACAATGAATAAAATAGCACTTTACCCGGGGACTTTCGACCCGATAACCAACGGTCACTATGACATTATCGAACGCGGGCTCAGCCTCTTTGACGAGATCATCGTCGCAGTAGCTGACTCACGTGACAAACGTCCCATGTTCTCGCTTGATGAGCGTATCGAGATGGCTAAGCGTGCAACGGCACACCTTGAAAACGTCAGGGTCGTCGGTTTTGACAACCTTACGGTCGAACTGGCGAAATCTTTGGGCGCGACGGTACTCATACGCGGACTGCGCGCTGTCAGCGACTTCGAATATGAACTGCAGCTGGGTTACCTGAACAACTCGCTTGACGACACGATAGAGACCGTTTACCTGATGCCAAAACTCAAACATGCGTTTATCAGCTCTTCGATCGTACGCAACCTTCTCAAGTTCAACGGAAAGACGGACCACCTGCTTCCTGCAGATGTACAGAACATTATACGGAGCATGAACTCATGTACCTTGTCGTAGAGGGTATCGACACTGCCGGCAAAAGCACGCAGATAGAACGTCTCGGGGCGCATTTCAGCGATGCTGTCGTGACAAAGGAGCCCGGCGGTACCGCCCTTGGTTTGCGTATCCGCGACATGGTCCTGCATTCTGAGATAGAGAGTTCCACGACAGAGATGCTCCTCTTTCTCGCCGACAGAAGCGAACATATCGCATCCGTTGTGAAGCCCAACCGCGAGAAAATGATCATTTCCGACCGTTCCGTCATCTCGGGGATGGCCTATGCCATGGTCAAAAACGAGTTTCCGCTCGAGCGCCTCATCGACCTGAACCGATTTGCCACGCAGAACATTCTGCCCGATATGGTCATCATACTTCAGCTGACGCCCGAAGAGCTTGCTTTTCGCCTTTCGCAAAAAGAGCATGATGTCATCGAGTCTCGCGGTACGCAGTACCTGCTGGATATCCAAAACGCCCTTATCGAAGCGGCAAAAGCGTTGGACATACCGTGTCATATCATCGATGCGGGTCTGCCCGTAGAAGAGATAACCGCTAAAATAACCACTATAATCAAAGGAGATGCATGATCCGATCACTTCGCGGCATGAACGATACGTTACCGCCGGACAATGCACTGTACGAATATTTCATCAACTGTGCGACAACCGTTGCTAAGCGCTACGGTTTTGAGTTCATCGAAACCCCTATTCTTGAAGAGACAGCGCTTTTCAAACGCTCCGTAGGCGAATCCAGCGATATTGTCGGCAAAGAGATGTACCAGTTTAACGACAAAGGCGACAACGATGTCTGTATGCGCCCGGAGGGGACTGCGGGCGTAGTGCGTGCATTCGTGCAGAACAAGTTCGACCGTCAGGGCGGAAACTACCGCTTTTTCTACCACGGACCTATGTTCCGCTATGAACGCCCCCAGAAAGGCCGTCTGCGCCAGTTTCACCAGTTTGGCGTAGAGAGTTTCGGCGTCGATAGCGTCTACGAGGACGCTTCGCTCATCATGATGGTCGCAGATATCCTGAAAACACTGGGTATCCGCTTCAAGCTCAAGCTCAACTCGCTCGGCTGTCAGGAGTGCATGCCGCCGTACCGTGAGCAGCTTGTCGCATTCCTCGATGCCGGCGAAGGTGTGATCTGCGAAGATTGCCAGCGCCGAAAATCCACCAACCCGATCCGCGTGCTTGATTGTAAAAACGGAAAGTGTCAGGAGCATTACCACGATGCGCCGAAACTGATGCAGAACCTCTGTGACTGCTGTGACGTCGATTTCAGTATGCTTCAGAAGATCCTTACGGAGAACGGTATCGCTTACGAAGTCGACACACATCTCGTTCGCGGCCTGGACTACTACTCTAAAACCGCTTTCGAGTTTGTCAGCGACGAGATCGGCGCGCAGAGCGCCATCGCCGGCGGCGGGCGCTATGACCGTCTGGTCGAGTTCCTTGACGGGAAACCGACACCTGCGGTCGGTTTTGCACTCGGTATCGAGCGCCTGCTTGAGCTGGTCGTTATGCCAGAGACCGAGCGTGAAGGCTACTACTTCGGTGCCATGGATCAAGAGGGAGTGGCACCGGTCATCGCCGCTGCACAGAAAAAACGTGCTACCGAGCGCGCCGTTGTCGAATACCAGCCAAAGAGCCTCAAAGCACACCTCAAAGGCGCAGACAAGGTCAATGCCCGCTACTGTGCGGTCATTGGCGAAAACGAGCTGAAAGAGAATTGCATATGGGTCAAGGACCTGGTCAATAAAGAAGAGAAGACAATTGATATCAGCGCTTTCGAAGTCTCTGATTTTGCATCCTGCAGTACCAAAGGGTAAGTGATGATAGAGTCTGTCTGGCATTTTTTTGTAGAGTTTATTGAAGTCATATTGCTGATCCTTATGTTCGGGATCATGCACCTCTATATCTACGACAAATATGTCCAGCGCAAGCATCAACTGCTTATCAACTACCCGGTCATCGGGCGGATGCGCTACTTCTTCGAAGCGCTTCGCGAGCCGATGCGCCAATACTTTGCCGATGAGACGTTTTATGACTCCCGCGACAAGATAGACTGGGTATACAAGGCTTCTAAAAATTCGCCCAACTTCATGTCTTTCTCGGTCTCGCAGCCGTTTTCGGGTGCCCGCTTTATCCTCAAACACGCATCGCATGTGCTCAATGACAATGAAGTGTCAAGCGATTTCAGGGTTACTTTCGGCAAAAACCGTCCTAAGCCTTTCAGTGCAGCATCGCCCATCTTCCGTTCTGCGATGAGCGACGGTGCATTGAGTCCTGAAGCGGTGCGTGCATTCAGCCTCGGTTCTACGCTTTCGCACTACCCTCTCAATACCGGTGAGGGCGGCTTGACATCAAACTATTTTTATACACATAAGCCTGACCTCGACAATGCCGATTATCTCGAGATCGTTCAAAGTACGACTTTTGCGGAAATTGTATTTAAGATCGGGGAGTATTTTTTCAACCGCGCCGTGGCCATCAAACTCTACCGCAAGGTACTGCTTAACAAGAAGACCGAGAACACTTACATCTACGACCCTGCTTCACACTGTCTGTTCCGCCTGAACTGGAAAGCTCCGCTGGAAGCATTTCCCGAAGAGGTACCCGCAGATATGCCTGATTTGGTCTACCAGGTCAGTTCCGGCCTCTACGGTATCCGCGACAGCAACGGCGAATTCGATGAAGATCGCTACAAAAAGGTCATGCGCTTTTGCAAGATGACCGAAATCAAAATCGCACAGGGTGCCAAGCAGACCGGCGGAAAGATCACAGGCAACAAAGTTACGGCAGATATCGCCTACTACCGCGGTGTCGAAGAGGGAAAAGATCTCATTGCACCCAACCGCTTCCCTTATGCAAAGACGACCGATGAACTGCTTGATTTCGTTGAGAGGCTGCAGGAGCTTTCGGGCAAACCTGTCGGTTTCAAGATTGTCATCTCCGACGCCAAAGCCGTAGATGACATGGCCTCCATAATCGCACGCCGCAAGCATGAAGGAAAGTCTGTCCCCGACTTTATCACTGTCGACAGCGGCGAAGGCGGAAGTGCGACTGCACCGCTTGAGCTCATGGAGTCCGTGGGCCTGACAACACCCAACGCACTCTATGTCCTTGATACGACCCTGCGCAAACATCAGGTACGCGACGAAGTCAAGATCATCGCCAGCGGCAAGCTGCTGACACCTGATGATGTTGTCATCACCATGGCTATGGGGGCAGATGCCGTAGGTATTGCACGCGGTTTTATGATGAGCGGCGGCTGTATCCGTGCACGTCAATGCTCGGGAACCGGTTCGCATATCTGTCCCGTCGGCATGGCGACCCAGGACCCCAAGCGCCGTGCGTCCTATCTCGTTGTCAAAGAAGCAGGAGAGATGGCCAATTACCATGCCAACCTGCTTAAAGGGATGAGGACGATCCTCGCCGTCATGGGGCTGGAAAGACTTGATAAACTGGATAAAAGACATCTGACGTTCAAAAACCGGTTGGGTGAGATCTATTTCGATATAGATACATATTTCCACCAAAAACTTCATATATAAGGCTGACACGATGCCAAGTTACGGAATTGATATCTGGGGCGATGATAATTTTCGCATAGAAAAAGACGTCGTCAAAATAAACTATAAAAGCTCCCCCTCCCTGCTGGAGATAACCCAGCAGATCCGTGCGACAGACCTGAGGGGTCCCTTGCTGCTGCGTTTTCCGCATCTTATTGAGAAGCAGATAGACAAACTCTACAACAACTTCAAACGTTCGATGCAGGAGAACAGCTATACCGGCTCTTTTAACGCGGTCTTCCCGCTCAAGGTCAATCAGCTGCCAAATGCCGTTGACTCGATAGTACAGTACGGCAAGCAGTATAACTACGACCTTGAAGCCGGCTCCAAAGCCGAACTTGTCCTTGCTATGACCAACACACCCCTGGGTTCTCCGATAACCGTCAATGGCTTTAAAGACACCGAGATGATCACGTTAGGGTTTATAGCATCGCAGATGGGGCACAATATCACCCTGACCATTGAAGGGCTTGGCGAGCTTGAGTCCATTATCGATGTTGCCGCCTCATGCAGCCTCAAGATCCCGAACATCGGTATCCGTATCCGCCTTCGCAGCGCCGGAAGCGGCAAATGGGCAAAAAGCGGCGGCATGGACGCGAAATTCGGCCTTACCTCCACCGAGTTGCTTGAAGCGATCACCCTGCTTCGCGAGAACAACCTTATCGAACACTTTACGATGATCCATTTTCATATCGGTTCGCAGATGCAGGAGATCTCCCATCTGAAAAAAGCACTTCGCGAAGCGGGGAATATCTACGCCGAGCTGAAAAAGATTGGCGCCGAGCAGCTGCATGCCATCAATATCGGCGGCGGTCTGGCCGTAGAGTATGCACAGCATCTTACGCAGCGTCAAAAGACCTATACCATCGAAGAGTTTGCCAATGATGTCGTCTTCTTGCTGCGCGAGATCATGAATGCAAAAAATGTCGAGCACCCTGACATCTTTACCGAGTCGGGACGCTACATCGTCGCATCGCATGCCGTCCTTATCGCTCCGGTACTTGAACTCTTTTCACAGGACTACCAGGAAAAGTCTTTGAAGTTTAAAGACGAGAACCCGCGTATCGTTGAAGAGCTGCGCGAGCTTAACAGCATACTCTCTCCGAAAAACTGCATTGAATATATGCACGATGCACTTGACCATATGGAGTCGATCCTGACCCTCTTTGAATTGGGCTACATCGACCTGCAGGACCGCTCAAACGCAGAGATACTGGTACACCAGATCATTAAAAAATCCCTCTACCTTTCACAAGGCGAACCGACGCCTGAGCTTGAAAAACTGCAAGAACGCCTTCAGGAGCGCTACCTTGTCAACAGTTCATTTTTCCAGAGCATCCCAGACTACTGGGGTCTTGGACAGGAGTTCCCTGTCATGCCGCTGGACCGTCTTGACAAACCGGCCATCCGGGCGGCAAGCCTCTGGGATATCACCTGCGACAGTGACGGCGAGATCGGTTTTCAGCCCAATGCTCCGCTTTACCTGCATGATGTCGACCTGGACGAAGAGGAGTATTTCCTCGCCTTTTTCAATGTCGGGGCCTACCAGGAGACGCTTGGTATGAAGCACAACCTTTTCAGCCATCCAAGCGAATGTACCGTCACCATAAACGATGACAGCTACCAGCTTGAACATGTTGAAGAATCACCAAGTATTCTCAATGTATTGGGCGAACTCGGCTATGACGACTCGCAGATTCTCTTTAAACTTAAAAATAATCTGGCCTATAGTGACTTTATGACAGAAGAAGAAAAAAGTGATACACTTCAGAAACTGGAAATGTATCTCTATCAAAACGGCTATTTGAGAACAACAAATTAAAAGGTAACTCTTTGGGACTTTTTTCCGAAATAAAAGAAGATTTTTACAACGTCTACAAAAACGATCCTGCCATTCATTCGCGGCTGGAGCTTTTCTTTAATTACCCGGGTGTATGGGCTATTGCCTGGTACCGCCTGGCAAACCGTCTTTACAAAAGAAACTTCAAGCGTACGGCCCGTATTATCATGGGGCTCAATCAGATCGTGACAAACATTGACATTCATCCGGCAGCCACCATAGGCCGGCATGTGTTTATCGACCACGGAACCGGTGTCGTTATCGGTGAGACCTCTATTATCGAAGATGATGTGCTTATCTATCAGGGCGTCACCCTCGGCGGTGTCAGCCTGACTGCCGGCAAACGCCACCCGACCATCAAGCAGGGAGCCGTCATCGGTGCCGGTGCGAAAGTGCTTGGGAATATCACTATCGGCAAAAATGCCAAGATCGGCGCCAACTCAGTTGTGGTTCGCGAAGTGCCCGATTGCTCTACGGCGGTCGGTATTCCGGCACATGTCATTGAAAAAGGAAGGGATAAAGACCCCTTCAGCCACAACAAACTCCCCGACATCAACAAAGAGATGTTCGAATACCTTCTCAAGCGTGTTGCCGTCCTTGAGCATGTCATGATGAAAGAGAACAAAGAGATCGTCGATCAGGACCTTCAGCTGGAGAACATCTACGAATCCTTTATCAAAGCGATGAAAAATTAAACGCTTTGCGCTCCCGGTATTCTGGATCACCTGGAGCACTGTTACCCTCCTCGCTTTTATACCAAGCTACTCCGAACTTCCCGAATTTGTATCATTCAGCGATCTTCTCAACCATGCCGTAGCATTTTTCATACTCACACTTTTGCTCCCTTTTGCATACAAAAACATCACATTACGCGATATCATCCTCTACATACTCCTGTACGCTATTATGGTCGAAGCCATACAGTACTTTTTGCCGACACGCCATGCGTCATTTTCCGATATCATCGCAGACTCTGCGGGTCTGTTTGCCGCACTGCTCGTCATCAAACGCCTTCGAAACAGAGAATCTATGCTATAATCAGTCTAAACAATTATAAAGATTTCAAATATGAATCGAAATATGGCTACGAACAAAAAAGTACTTCTCATAGTTACTGCCATGCTTATACTGCTTTCACTTATCGAAGCGATCAATGTCTCCATCAACTTTCGCGATTTCGGTGCAAAATATACTCAGGAGAAAGCGGAGTCCATTGCCGAAGCTGTCCGTGACGGCCTGACATCGCACATGGTCAACGGTACCATGGACAAGCGCAATCTTTTCCTTGACAACATGATGCACAACCAGGATGTCGAAGCGCTGCGCGTTGTACGTTCCGAAGCGGTCATCGCCCTCTTCGGCGAGGGCCAGACGGTATTTGAGCAGTATACTCCCATCGAAAAGCAGGTACTGCGTTCAGGAAAGCCCTATTCCGTTATAGATGAAGACACGAGTCATGCGATGCTGAAGATGACCATTCCCTATATCGCCTCAAAATACGCTACGCCGAACTGTCTGCAGTGTCACACCAACGCCAATGAAGGCGATGTGCTCGGTGTTATCAGCATGGATATAGACATCGGTCAGACGCGTCAGGATGCCATCTATGTCATCTTGCGTATCATCAGCGTCAACATCTTCTTCCTGTTCATCATCATCTTTGTCACGAACTACGTCATACGCCCTTATGTCAAACTTTTTGCCGACCTTGAAGACGGCATTACCAAAGCATACCACGGTGACTTCAGCTATCACGTCAAGACAGAACTCGATGAAGAGTCCGGCGGTACGGTAGCCACCCGTCTTAACGAACTCTCCGACATCTTCCGTTTCAAACGCACCATAGAGCTTGATGAAAACAAAGAGATCATTTACGGCCGGCTGGTGGAACTGCTCAAGAGCCACTTCAAGGTACAATCGTTTGTATTGATCGAAAGCAATAACTTCAAACGCGAAAAACATATCGTCTTTGAAAGCGGTGTGGAGATGCTGCCCGAGGGTATTCGTAACGAAGATCCCAAGACCTGCCGTGCCATCAGGACCGGAAACATCACCATGTCATCAGACTTTCCGAACATCTGCGAGGCCTGCGCCAGCTCGCAGAGCGGCTTTATATGTCTTCCCTTCAGCATCAATGACGAGTTCTCGCTCGTACTGCACATCCGGACGCATACGGAAAAAGAGCTTGATCGTGTCAAAGGGATCATACCGATCATCTCCAACTACTTCGAGCTGGCCCAGCCTGTCATCGAGAGCAAGATACTGATGCACATCCTGCATGAATCTTCGCTCAAAGACGGACTGACCGGACTCTATAACCGCCGCTTTATGGACCAGTTCATGGGCGACGTCGTTAACAACGACTCCGCGCAGTTTGCTGCGATGCTTATTGATATAGACTATTTCAAAAGCGTCAATGACGAGTATGGCCACGATGTCGGTGACAAGATCATCAAAGGGCTTTCACAACTCCTGCTGACCAACATAAAAGGTTCAGACTATGCCATACGTTACGGCGGAGAAGAGTTCCTTATCCTGCTGTTCGATGTCAACATGGACGACGCTTTGCGTATTGCCCAGATCCTTCGTACGAAGTTTGAAAGCAAAAAGTTCAAAGCGGGCGATGAGCTTATCAGTAAAACTCTCAGTGTAGGTATCGCGCTCTACCCTGAACAGGGAAGTACGCCGTGGGAGATCATCAAATATGCCGATACGGCGCTCTACAAGGCGAAGAACAGCGGGCGCAATCAGGTCGTTGCCTATCAGGGCAACTTGTCTGAGGAGTGAGGCAGAGAGTACGGCGCAATAAATAGTATTGAAGTTGCTTCGGCATATGCTATAATTTCACAAAAAATTTGAGAGGCGCATATGTTGACTGATCGCATCAATACCCTATCTGAATCCATTACCATTGCCATCACGACGTTGGCACAGGAACTGCGTGCAGAAGGCAAGGATATCCTGAGTTTTTCTGCCGGTGAACCGGACTTCGACACGCCGCAGGTCATCAAAGAGAGCGCCATCGCGGCTATTAACGGCGGTTTTACAAAATATACTGCTGTTGACGGTATTCCGGAGCTTAAAAAAGCGGTTGCCGATAAACTGAAGCGTGACAACGGGCTTGAGTACCAGCCTAACCAGATCATCGTCAATAACGGTGCGAAGCACTCACTCTTCAACCTCTTCTCTGCAACGATCCAGGAGGGAGATGAAGTCATCATCCCTGCACCATACTGGGTAACCTACCCCGAGTTGGTTAAGTACTGCGGCGGAACGCCCGTTGAGATCGAAACACATGACGACAGCGGTTTCAAGATAACACCCGAGCAGCTTCAAGCGGCTATTACGCCAAAGACACGTATGCTTGTCCTTACGACACCATCCAACCCGACAGGTGCTGTATATACACGTGAGGAGATCGTTG
Organism: Sulfurimonadaceae bacterium; assembly: GCA_041546225.1. Lineage (GTDB taxonomy): Bacteria > Campylobacterota > Campylobacteria > Campylobacterales > Sulfurimonadaceae > JBFEWT01. The sequence goes on along the minus strand of JBFEWT010000025.1, from coordinate 11,681 downwards.
CACTGGGCGAAGTCCTCAAGGGAACGGATATCATGGTCGCGAGTGACGAGATGTATGAAAAGCTTGTCTATGACGGCGAGTTCACCTCTGCTGCAGCCGTGAGCGAAGATATGTATAAGCGTACGATTACCATTAACGGTCTCAGCAAGTCTGTTGCCATGACAGGCTGGCGTTTCGGCTACATGGCTGCGCATGATACAGAGCTCATCAAAGCGACTAAAAAGCTTCAGAGCCAAAGTACGTCAAACATCTGTTCTATCACGCAAAAGGCGGCTATTACCGGTCTGGACGGAAGTGCAGATGCCGACATCGAGATGATGCGCAAAGCGTTCAAGGAGCGCCGTGACGAAGCGGTAAGACTGTTCAATGCGGTTGACGGTCTCTCCGTGCTCTCCCCTGCAGGCGCTTTCTATCTTTTCGTGAATATTAAAGAAGTCAGCAATGACTCACTCACCTTCTGTAAAGAGCTGCTTGCCGAAAAAGAGGTAGCGGTCGTTCCGGGTGTCGGTTTTGGCTCTGATGGCTATTTCAGATTCAGTTTTGCAACCGATATCGAGAGTATCCGTGAGGGTATCGGACGTATCGAAGCATTCGTTGCGAGCAGACGCAGCTAAGTAATTTACTATATAGTAACCGGGGCCGTAACCTCTCTTCGGCCCTGCCCTTTTCAACTCCCGTTTCCATTCCCATTACATTTTATAAAAATCATCGCTATTGTATAGGCTGGTAAGTAGCTGTGGAAGTAGTAAAAAAGCTGATGGAGGTCTATAAATCAAGAAGCGTGAGGGAGGAGGAGACTCCGCCCTCGAAGGTTTTAGGCGAAAAGGTCGCCGATGATACCGCGGTACCATTCGCGTGTCGCTTTACCGATACCCTGTGAGTAGAACTTGCCGTTACCGTCTTTCGGCTTAGGAACGTGTCCTTTACCGGCGATAACGTTTTTCTTCGCATTGAAGCTGAAGTCATGCGTAACCATGATCGCATTGTCAGGGCTGCCCGTGACCATTGAGTAACAGACATTTGCCGCTTGAGTAGGCAGAATGCTGTTAAGGTCCATATCGTTGCCTGTTTTAAGCTTGTGATCGATCTGCGTTGCAGCCTGGCGTGCAGCCCAGTTGGCTGTCTGACCGCTTGGCGGAATCGCATGACCGACACAGTCACCGACAACATAGATACTTTCATCAGTCGCACTGCGGAATGAAGCACCGTGCATAACAGCTGCGCCCCATGGGTTAAGCTCGATGCCGGACATCTCCATGACGGCATTGGCTTTGTTTGCAGGAATGAAGTTAAGCACCTGGTAATCTACAGAGAACTCTTTAGCCACTTCTTTTCCATCATCGTCAAGCTCTACGACCTTGTAGCCGATCTTCTTGCCGTCAAGGTCTACATGCATACCCGAACAGTCGCCGCGGAACTCGATACGGTCTTTATAGAACGTTGCAAACGCCTCTTCGAATGCTGCCGCTTTTGCACGTGGACGAGAAGCATGGTCAAGGATGATGACTTTACCCTCGATACCCTCTTTATCCATGTAGTTAGCGATCATACATGCACGCTCATACGGTGCCGGCGGACAGCGGTATTTACCTGTTGGAACCGTAATGACGACGTTACCGTCTTCCATGTTAGTCAACTGACGTTTGAGTGCCAGGTGCTCGCTGCCCGCTACCATCGCCGCAGGTGCCATTTTCTGAATACGGCAAGCCTCCGCGTGTGCGATACCAGGGAACGATTTTTGATAATCGTATGCGATACCCGGAGAAAGGAGTAGTATGTCATATCCGACATCACCCGCCGTTGTCATAACAGTTTTAGCGTTACGGTCAATACCCGTAACTTCACACTGAACAATGTTGTAATCGTACTTGATAGCCGCTGCATAAAGATCATGCTCAAGCGCTTCAAGAGAAACGTCTTCAAGTCCGCCGAGGTACGTGTTGCTGAATGGGCACGACATAAAGATATCGCGTTTTTCAAGCACTACTACCTCAGTGTCCTTATTCATCTTTTTAAGCTGTTTCGCGGCAGTAAGACCACCGAAACCCGCACCTACGATTACTACACGATTACCCTTTGATGCCGGTAGCATCGCCGGAGCGCTCTTTGCGGTAGAAGAAGGCTCGACACCTTTTGAAGTTGATACACATCCACCTAACGCTGCACCAGCTGCTGTAACGCTGGCAACCTTAAATAAATCACGACGTGATAAGCTCATACATACTCCTTTAATGTGTTGAACAGTCATGATAACCAAATAAATATCAAATTTCCAAATTTTTTATCATATTTTTGTAATTATTTTGACTTATAGCCAATGGTTCACTTGATTATTTGATAATATTATAATGAAGGTGGATTTTGGGGAGTAAAAGGGATAAAAAACAGAGGATACCGGATCTCTCCGGTATTAATTATTTTAATGATTGAAGGGCAGCGACTACGGCGTCGATGTTATCAAGCGGGATATGCACTTTCCATTCAGGATTGTTGGCATCGCCTGTCAACGAGATACCTATACTCGCAACCGGAGCACTGTCATTGCCGTACGGCTCTTCTACTCTTGTTACAGAGATAACACCTTTGGTCGTCCCGCTAAGCGTAATCGTTTGTACATCACTCATCATAAATCCTTGTTATTTAGTCATTTGAGCAGTTTAGCCAATTTTGCTTGAAGTTTCAACCATGATTTCTGCTCCATGATCGGGAAACCGCCGAAAACTTTTTTGCTCTCTTTGATACTCTTCGTCACGACAGATCGTCCGGCGAACTGGTTGAACGGCGCGACGTGCAGGTGTCCGTTGACGGCACACTGCCCGCCCATGATCGTATTGCGTCCCAATGTCGTCGAACCGGCGAAACCACACTGTCCTGCAATGGCAGAGTGCTCTCCCAGTTCGACATTATGGCCGAAGTGGACAAGGTTGTCGACTTTCGCACCCTTTTTAATACGCGTAGTACCGAATACCGCACGGTCGATGGCACAGTTTGCGCCCAGTTCGACATCGTCTTCTATAACGACATTGCCGTTTTGGTAGATCTTGACAAACTCGCCAAGACGTGTCGGTGCAAAACCGAAACCGTCACTGCCGACAACCGTACCCGCATGAATGATGCAGTTCGAGCCCACTTCGCAGTCACGGTAGACATTGACATTGGCATAAATGATCGTATTATCGCCGATACGTACGTTGTCGCCTATGAATGTGTTAGGGAGTATGGTGACGTTGCTGCCGACAACCGAGCCTTTGCCAAGGTAGACACCTGCAGATATGTGTGTGCCCTCGCCTACCACGGCATCGGGTCCCGCTGTTTCAATGACCGCAGGTGCAAACGCTTTGGTTGCATGAGCAAGCGTCAGGTATGGCTGATCGGTTATCAGCGCGACAGTGCCTTCAGGCACATGTTCAGCAAGCTCTTTGGAGACAAATACCGCCGCGGCATTCGTTGCAGCGAGGTCTTTGACATAAGCCGCCTTCTCCAGAAAGCTGACCTCGCTCGAAGTAGCATCTTTTAACGAGTTGAGCCCGCTGATCTCGCGATCGCCCTCATGCGTACACTCCAGGCCCAGTCTCTCTGCCAAAACCGAAAGTTTCATCAGCGCTCCAGTGCTACAGAACCGCTGCGGACGATCTCTTTAGGATGAAACCGCTTGATAACGCCGAGGAAGTTACTGACGCGTTTAGGTTCATCTGCGACCATCGCGATGATGGTGTCGCTTCCGACGTTGACGATCTTGCCGTTGTAAGCACGGCAGAGCGCATCGATATCGGCAAGGCTTTCGGCGATAGGGAACTTCACCAGCGCCATCTCTTTCTCGACAAGGTCGGCATGTTCATAGACCTTAAGAACCGGGATGAGCTTATGCAGCTGCTTGATGATCTGCTCGCTGATACGTACCGAACCCGAAGTAACGATGGTAAGGCGCGAATAGTTCGACTCAGGAATCGGTGCAACCGTCAGGGACTCGATGTTGTAACCGCGGCCGGAAAAGAGTCCCGAGATACGTGAAAGTACACTGGCTTCATTCATTACAATAACAGAAATTACACGTCTTGCTGCTGTTTCTTGCATTATTTATCCTTGTACTCTAACATCATATTAAACAGTGAACCGCCCGCAGGTACCATCGGCAGAACATTCTCAAAGCGCTCGACGGTGACATCGATCATCGCAACTACATTCTTCTCGACCGCGTCTTTAAGCGCAGCGTCGAACTCCTCTTTTGTCTTGACCCGGTAACCGACACCGCCGAAGGCCTCTACAAGCTTGACAAAGTCAGGCTGCATCGAGAGGTCTGTCTCGGAGTGGCGCTTGTCATAGAACATCGTCTGCCACTGGCGGACCATACCGAGGAAGTTGTTGTTCAAGATGACATTGATGACCGGGAGCTTGTACTCGACAGCCGTCATAAGCTCCTGAACGTTCATAAGGATCGAACCGTCACCCGTGACATTGATGCTGACACGTTCAGGGTCTGCACGCTTAACGCCGAGCGCAGCAGGGAAGCCGAAGCCCATGGTGCCGAGACCGCCGGAACTGACGAACTGGCGCGGACGGCTGAACGGGTAGAACTGCGCTGTCCACATCTGGTGCTGACCGACATCGGTAGAGATGTTCGCACCGTCTCCGAGAAGCTCGCCGATACGTTCGATGACCCACTGCGGCTTAAGACGCTCTGCATCTTCGCTGTATGCCAGTGGGTGCAGCTTGTTAAAGTTGGCGATAGTATCGAGCCATGGCGTATAGCGCCCTGCATCGACCTTCTCTTTTGCAAGCGGGATCATAGACTCTACGACACTCTTGACATCACCGACGATCGGATAATCCGCATTGACGAGTTTGGAGATGCTCGCCGGGTCGATATCGACATGGATGACATCTGCATTTTTGGCAAACTCGGAGAGCTTGCCGGTGACACGGTCGTCAAAACGCGCACCCAGGCCGATGACCAGGTCTGTTTCGCTCATCGCCATATTGGCGGCATATGAACCGTGCATTCCAAGCATGGAGATAAGCAGGGGATTGTCGTGCCCCATCGTACCGCGTGCCATAAAGGTCTCAACGGCAGGAATACCGGTCACTTTAGCCAGTTCGCGTACTTCATAGGCCGCATTGGAGTTGATGATACCGCCGCCGAGGTAGAAGAGCGGGCGCTTTGCCGATGCGATAGCGTCGATCGCCTTTTTGATCTGACGGCTGTTGCCTTTTGTAGTGGGCTTATACGTCTCGAGATCAACAGGTTTGGAGTAGTCAAACTCCGCTATCTGCGCCGTAACGTCTTTAGGAATATCGACGTGTACAGGGCCCGGACGGCCGGTACGGGCGATATAAAACGCCTCTTTCATGATGCGCGGAAGGTCCGCGGCATCGGTTACGAGGTAGTTGTGCTTTGTACACGGACGGCTGATGCCGACAGAGTCGATCTCCTGAAATGCATCCGTACCGATGAGGCTCATCGGCACCTGACCGCTGATGACGACCATAGGGATCGAGTCCATGTAAGCATCCGCAAGACCGGTCACGGCATTGGTAAAGCCCGGACCGCTGGTGATCATTGCGACACCGACTTTCCCTGAGGCTTTTGAATAGCCCTCTGCAGCATGGATGGCCGCCTGTTCATGGCGTGTCAGGACATGCTGGAAAGCATCTTGTTTGTAAATCTCATCGTATACATTCATGATCGCGCCGCCGGGGTAGCCAAATACTACCTCGACTTCTTCTGCGATCAGTGTCTCAATGACCATCTGTGCGCCACTGATTTGCATGGTCGTCTCCTCGTAAAAACTTATGGTTGTCGAATGTATAGCAGTTACTCTCTATACCGACGATTAAAAATGGGGTAATTATAGGTAATTGAAGCTATGTTTAATGTTAAAAACAGGCGCTATTGCACGGAAGATGCGCAATAATTGATGGCAACGCCTTCACGGACCCCGTCATCAACAATAATGGATGCCTCAAATCCCAAAAGTTTATAGAACTCTTCGACGATGACCACCCCCGCTACGATCAACGTCTCGCGCCCTACGCCGACATACTCTGCGCGCGTCTTCTCATCAAGCGACAAAAGCCCTTCAAGCGCTTTGCCGCACGCTTCAAGGCTCAGCACATAGCCGTTGATGCGCTCAACATCGTAGGTGTCGTAGGTCATCCCCTGCAAAAAAGCGGCGATGGTCGTCGGTGTACCTGCCGTAGAGACGAACTGTTCGGGTCTTCCCGCAGAAGCATACACCTGTGCGACATACTCCCTCACGGGTTGCAGCATACCCTGCAGCGTCGTACGTACTTCTGCGGGCGAACTGCACTGCTGCGCTACGGTGACTATCCCTATCGGGAAGCTTTTGCTCTGCTGCTTTGCAGCATTGACAAATATCACCTCGGTGGAGCCGCCGCCGATATCGACAAGCACAAACTTCTCAGCGCCAAGACCGAGGTGCAGCAGCCTATTCCTTACAGCGATGGTCGTATAGAACGCTTCGCGCTCGGCATCAATGATCTCAAACACTACACCCGTGCGCCGAGCGATCTCAGCAAGCACGCTGCGGCTGTTGCTGGCCATACGCATCGCCGCCGTCGTTACGGCCTTTACCGGCTGCGCGGAAAAGTCCAGTACTTCCTTCGCATCTTCAATAGCAGTGATGACGCGTTCAACCGCTGCCGTATCGATCATGCCGCTTTCATGCATCCTGTCCGCGGTTTTGACAATGCGTTCAAACTCACCGCCCCACTGCGATGATGCGCAGTCATACTCAATACAGCGAAATGTGTTCGATCCGAGGTCTATGCTTATCATCTATGCGGCAGCTTCTCAGCCCATAATGTCGGGAACGGCCATGACCGGTCTCCAAAGCGTGATGCTGCTCTTCTTCTGTTTATCCAGCGCAAGAGAAGAGTCGTAATAGTTATTGAGCCGCTCGAAAAAGAGCGCAATGTTCTCATCGAGGCCGAACAGGGAGATATATTTTTTGATCCCCTGCTCAATCTTTGCAAGCGGCTGTTTCGTCTTGATCGCCTGCTCAAGCTGCGTGATATAGCACTGTTCGTACACCGTTGCCATGGCAACATGCTTCGCTTCTATGCTGTTGTAGGGGCTCAGTGTCTGCATCACGCCGCCAATATCGCCTTTTGCGGCGTACTTCATGGCCGTATCAGCGTCTTCGCGCCAGCGGTTTTCCAGCTCGATGCCCTCTTTGCTGTCATAGAGCAGCGGGTAGTTCGAAAGGTACATATAGGCATTGGCGAGATTGTCGGCCGCAAGCGAGTCAAAAAAGAGCCTGTGCGCACGGATGGCTTCGAGCATCTCGGCGGCATCATCGCTAAAATCGGGAAAATCCACCAGTACCGTACAGTAACTCTCCGCCTGCTGATAATCACCCTCCTGGTAGGCCTGCTGAGATTTGATGTAGAGCTTGTCGGCGAAATCCAGCACGGCGCTGTATTCGTTGAACTCTTTTAAAAACTCATGATGCTTTACCAGTTCAAAGAGTTTTTTGAACTCTTTTTTTGAAATGAGCTGCTTAAAGTAGAGATAGCGCTGCGTCTCTGTAAGAAGCTGCTGGATCAGCGGCGTCTTCTCGGATATGCCGCGATACGGTGCGAGCATCGCTTTTGCCGTCTCCTCCCCGCCTTTTTTCAACACGAGCTGCTGAGCTTTGTAGAACGTCTTTTTCCATGTCGATTCCATCTGCTTGTACGCGGCGCTCTGCTGAAAACTCGGATGCTGCTTGGCGAGCGCATAAGCCAGCGGGTAGCGCTTGTCATGTATGTGCTTTTTAAAGACAGTGTATTGCGCGGCGTCTTGCAGCAGGAGTTCGACCAGTGCCCTTTTTTTCGGGATTTTAAGGAATGGGGCGAAAAGAAGCTTTGCGGCTTTGATATCCTCTTTTTCAAAGAGCACATGCGCTTTTTTGACCATCTGCTCCCAAATGGTCTCTGCCATCGTATACGCCCTGGAGTAGACAAGTATAGGGTTGTCCTGAACCGCCTGATAGACCGCCTCGTAGTTCTTTTTATTGATCTCGATGAGCAGTGCGTCTTCGTCTCCGAAGAGCGCGTAGACCGTTACGTTGCCCTCGATCGTACCAACTGCAAGTCGGCTGCCCTCTTCTATAAAAGCGAGTGAAGAGATGCTCTCGCTCTCTTTCATATAGCGCTGCTTGAGCAGTTCGTACGTACGCATGTCATAGAGCGCGACATATCCCAGTTTCGTTCCGACAAAGAGAAACTTCCCGTCGCTGCTGATACACGCATCCGTGACTTCGTCATTCATTTTCGTCAGGCGCTTTATGAGTTTGCCTGTCTGCAGGTCCCAAACGATCACGCCGCCATCTCTATCCACTGAGACCAGACGAAGCTTCGGAAGGAATATCAGCTTGATAATAGGACTGGAGTGGCCGCGAAGTTTTTTCTGCTCTTTCATCGTCGCGAGGTTCATCACCTGCACGTTCTTGTCGAAACTCCCCGTAGCGACCCACTGACCGTTATCATTGAAAGCTATCGCCGTCACGTAATCCGTATGCGGCGGCAGGGTAAATGCCAGCTTGGACGTCTGAACAAACCAGGCGAAACTCTTGCCGTCTTCGCCGCCTGTCACCATGTAGCGCATGCCCGGGTCGATTGCAACGGTCTCTACGGCTCCCTGATGGCGGCCTACTTTATAGAGAAGGCCTTTTTTGCCTACCGAGAAGAGTGCCGCTTTGTTGCTGCCGGGTATCGCCGCGCCGCTTACCTTGCCCGATACGGAGATATCGACATGTCCGCCTATCTGGCGCTCTTGTTCAATGTTGGTCTTAAAACCGCCGACTATGGTGTAGTCAGAGAGGTTGATAAGGCGGTGGGTGGTCTGGTTGTCGATGATCGCAAGCAGACCGTTCTCAAGGACTTTCAGCATCAGTACCGGCTGTTTAATGTTGAACTGTTTGAGAACTAGCATACCATCACTTCTTAGCGGTCTTCGCTGCTGAGATAGCCTTCGGCATGCAGCGCTTCTCTGATCTCGAGCTGATGCTCTTCACCTTTTGTCTCAAGGTGGATAGTCACGTTGGCATCACCGTAGGCGAGCGTCGTAGAGGTCCTGTCGTACGCGATGTGTACGATGTTGGCACTGTGCGCCGTAAGGATCTCCGTCAGGTGCATGAGTGAGCCCGGTTTATCGACCAGGGTGACCGTCAGCTTCATCTTGCGGCTGGACTTGATGAGACCTTTTTCAATGATGACCGAGAGCAGTGTCACGTCCATATTTCCGCCGCTGAGCACGACAGCGACTTTTTTGCCTTTGAGGTGCGGCACCTTATCGTGCATCAACGCGGCAACGCCCACGGCGCCCGCACCCTCTACGACAAGTTTCTGGCGTTCAAGCAGGAACAAGATGGCGCTTGCGATCTCCTCATCATCGACGCTGACGATGCTGTCGACGCATTCGAGCATATGGTTGAGCGTCACTTCGGAGGTATCGCGCACGGCAATACCGTCGGCGATGGTACGCACCGAAGTGGAGTCCACCGGGCGCTTGAGCGCAAACGATTCCGTCAGTGCAGGCGCACCTTTCGCACTCACGCCGATGACTTCGACTTTGGGGTTGACAGCTTTGATGGCCGAAGCCATACCCGAGATGAGTCCGCCCCCGCCCACGGGGATCAAAACAGCGTCGAGGTCGTTTTGATATTGCATAATATCAAGTCCGATAGTCCCCTGGCCTGCTATCACTTCCTCATCTTCAAACGGATGGACAAAAAAGAGACCGTGTTCCTTGCCGTAAGCCGTTGCAAAGGCATACGCCTCGTCATAGTTTGCACCCGCGAGAATAACCTCTGCGCCGTAGTGCTTGACACCGTTGACCTTGGTAAGCGGCGTAGACTCGGGCATGACGATGACCGCACGGATATTGAAATGGTTAGCTGAAAATGCAACGCCCTGCGCATGGTTGCCGGCGCTTGCAGCGACCACGCCGCAATTGCGAACAGACTCATCCAGCGACGCGATCTTGTTGAACGCCCCGCGTATCTTGAACGCACCGGTGATCTGCAGGTTCTCTTTTTTAAGATAGACCTCCGCGCCGCTCTCGTGGCTCAAATGCGGCGCATAGGAGAACGGCGTATCGACAATGATCCCTTTAATGCGCTCTCTGGCCTGCTCTATTTTCTCTAATGCTATCAATGCGTCCCTTTATAAAGCTCTGTGTTCTACCATGCTGCAGTGGTTTTGAACCACTTTCATGCCCGCCTCTTCAGCTTTTTTCGCCGCTTCGTTGTTAACGATGCCCAGCTGCGCCCAGAAGACCTTGACATCGCCGCGTGCGATACAGGCGTCGGCAACCGCGTCGAGCGCATTAGGCTTTCTGAAGATGTTGACCATATCTACTTCGAACGGGATCTCCGCAAGGGAGCGGTAGACCTTCTCTCCGAGTATCTCATCCTCTTTCGGGTAGACGGGGTAGATCTTGTAGCCCGCCTGCTGCAGGTACGCCGCTACACGGTGGCTCGCTTTTGTCTCGTCAGGCGAAAGGCCAAGGACGGCAATGCTCTTGACGCTGTTGAAAATCTCTTTTATCTCTGCTGAATTGCTGTTGACTGTGGGAAACTCACATTCCATGGAACAAACCTTATCTTAATAATATTGCACGATTATAGCATGTTCCGTTCCCGTGGCAATGGGTGCAGAGGCAGTAAGTACTCTATTTGAGAAATAATCGGTATTTTCGGTTATAATCGATTGTATTAGGCAGAAATTATACGTTTTTAAATAATTCTCTTAAGAGGGCATTCGCGTATTAAAGTATATACCCAAGGAAACCAATCAAAACCCTAGAGGTCCTATTTGATTGCCCATTTTATACACTAAACCAACCCTTCCTGCCCCAGCCTGTAAAGTGCAAAGTCATACCTGACAGGATCATCCGCATCAAATGTCTTTAGCGTCTGCGTCAACTCCATCGCCGCCTGCAGGTCATAGGTCTTACGCGAGAGCAGTCCCAGCTTGCGCGAGACGGCAAAGGTATGCGTGTCGAGGGGTATGATGAGGTCGGCGGGGTTTACGCCCTTCCAGAGGCCCATATCTATCGCGTCGTCTCTGACCATCCAGCGAAGGAACATCATCCACCGCTTCAGCGCAGATGCGCCTTTTGTTTTCTGCACGGGCGTTCCGGTCAGGAAGGCGTACCCTTTGCTTCGGTAGTCGTTAACCTCGTGCATCCGGCGAATGAGCGCATTAACGCCCTCTACGACCGAACGCGCTTCGCTGTAACCCTGCACAAAGATGCTCTCCAGCGACCCCTGCGCTTTCATGCGACGCAGTGTGATGAAGAACTGCACGACATCTTCGGAAGACTGGAAGCGGTAGTAGTGTTTTGAGAGCGCGTGGCGTATCTCTGCCTCGTTGCGCTCAAGCAGCGAGAAGTCTAGGCTGTCGAGAAAACGGACGATTGCGTCGGCACGGCCGTAGCCAAAGAGCGCGCAGACCAGCGAGGCGTACTCTTCGCGGTGGCGCAGTGCGACGAGTATGGGGTCGGGTTTTTCGTAGCTCACCTCGCCTACGCGGTTGCGCAGCGCAGCCTGTTCGTCGAGTTGCTGCTTAATTGACGTCAAGCTGGTAGAGTTTTTTGCGTTCACTCGAACCTGCTATGTTGAGCTGTTTGCGGTATTTGGCGATGGTACGGCGCACCATGGTCACCTTGAACTTCT
>JBFEWT010000081.1:0-10169 GCA_041546225.1 Sulfurimonadaceae bacterium | reverse complement strand
GATCGGCTACTTTGATGATCTCTGTTGTCTTGGTTATGTTATTGTCGCCGAGAAAGGGGTCGAGTATCGCTTCGGTTGAGAAGATCTCGAATTTTGCGGTTAGAATACCATGGGTCGAAGGAGTAACGGAAAAACTGAACTCACTGGACTTTGCATTACCCAGCTGGCCCGTCGAATTACATTCTACAACCGTAGCAGAAGTAGCGGTACATGTCCAGTCTACCTCGACACCGGGGCTTGTAAAGTTCACGAAAGTGACGTTCTGGTCATACGTGGCGGTAAGCGTGATAAAGGTCTTGGTCGGTCCGCCGTTGTCCATATATGCGCTGTAGGTGACATCCTGTCCCAGATACTGGGGATCAGGAGCATCTGTGACATTGGTAAGTGTCAGGTCAGAGTCGGCATGCAAAGTGATGTTGAGAAAAAAAGTGCTTAAAATAATAAATAGCAGGTATCTGAATAACCGCATGGATACTCCTAAAATGTTTTGAACATTGTTGATTTTGGATAGATGAATGTTGCAGACACGCCAAAGTAGTGTTTGCAACCCAACCACCCGCCTATTCTTCCCATATTAACAGCTATTTGTTGATTATTTGCTTAAGTTATGTTTGTAATGTGTGGTGTTTTTTGTTATAGAATATTTATTTTACGGGTTTAAGATGCAGGGTGTAAAGAACTTCAGGAGAGTTCTTTGGCGCGTGTATATGCCGCTTCTATGGCTTTGATGCAGCCGTTGCGCACGCCGTTCTCTTCGAGTGCGCTGTAGCCCGCTGCCGTGGTGCCTCCCGGGCTCATGACACCGTCTTTAAGCAGTGCGGGATGCTCACTCTGGATGAGTTCTCCGAAACCTTGAAAAAGCCCGCGCATAAGGGCCATCGCGTCAGTGCGTTTGAGCCCCTGTTTGACAGCGCCGTCGGCGAGGGCTTCGGCGATGAGCGCGAGATAAGCAGGGCCGCTTCCCGCCAGGGCTGTGGCGATGTCGAGCTCTTTTTCGCTGCCGACCCAGAGGGTAGGGCCGATACTCCCAAAGAGCTCAATAGACTCCCTGTGGTGAGCGGGATTGCCGCAGAGTGTCGTCATGGAGAGGCCTATGGTTGCGGCGAGGTTTGGCATGGCACGCACATAGCCGTTGGCCTCGATATTCTCGGCAAGGGTAGCCAGCGGCGTGCCCGCAAGCACCGAGTAGAGTACTTCCGCACGGCCGTTGAGCAGTGTTCCGACCTCTGCGATATTTGCGGGTTTGACGCAGAGGATGACATTTCGTCCTGAAATATCGAAGCCGCTGAGCAAGGACTTATGGACAGGAACACCGAGCGCTGCTTCAAAGGCATCGAGCCGCTCCATACTGCGTCCCACGACCTCGATGGCATGCTTCTCTTTGAGCCCCTGTGCGATGGCCAGCGCCATATTACCGTTACCGATAAAGGTTAAGGTATTAGGCATCTTTTTTCTCGTTTAGGAAGTTGGAGATAGGTTCGGCTACGCCATAATTCGGATTATCGCTGATGATGACCTGTGCCATGGTCTGGTTGTCCGTATTGAAGACCAGCGGGGCGACAAAGTTTATGCGCGAGTTCTCGATGGGATTCTGGATGACGATGATGTTGTAGATAAGCAGGTTCGAGTTGTCATCTATCTCCAGCAGTTCCTGTGTCGGTGTCGGGATCTCAAACTCATAGTCACACAGCAGAAAAGGGTTGATGAGTGTGAACGACGGTTCGTTCGCATCGGTGGCTTTAAGACGCATGAAGATCTCGTCGATCTTCTCAAGTTCTAGTTTCTTTATAGATTCAAAACCCAACAGGGGTACTTTTAGATCAAATTGCATGCGCTGCATCACCTTTTATTATCGGAGTAGATGCCAATATTATAGCGTGTCGGTAAAGAAAAAGACAAGCATGCGTGCCGTTTAATCCCAATGAGAACTCTTTTTGGTAGAATATCATCCATAATAGATTACTGTAACGGATATTTTAATGACATTTAAAACACTATTGGGCGCTGCGGCGGTTTTGATCTTTCTGGCAGGCTGCAGCACCAAAGAGATCGATGAGTTTAATAAACCGGCGAGTTACTGGTATAACAGCATGATCGATTCGGCGGCCAAGGGGAACCTTGAAAAAGCTGACGAGTATTACAGCTCTTTGCAGAGCGAGCATGTCGGTTCGCCCCTGTTGGCCGAAGCGACCATGATCCTGGCTATGGCACATATGCAGAAAGAAGAGTATCTGCTGAGCGAACATTTTTTAAATGAGTACATCAAACGCCATGCTTCTTCGCAAGCGCGCGAGTATGCAGAGTTCCTGAAGGTCAAGGCGAAGTATATGGGACTGCCCAATGCCCGACGTGACCAGGGTCTGATAGTTGAAGCGATAGCCGAAGGTAAAAAATTTAAGCAAAACTATCCGGATTCTATTTATAATGCGCTGGTCGATACGATGGTGACCCGTCTCTCACTGGCGAAGGCAAAACTCAATGAGAGTATCGCATCGCTTTATGACCGTCTTGACAAACCTGTTGCAGCTGCGTATTACCGCAGTATGAATGATATTCCGTGGGTTGACTGGAACGATATCGACCAGGATACAAGCCCATGGTACAGTGCCCCTTTTGAAGGCGACGGCGGAGCCAGCTGGTATGGCTTTTTGATCCCCGATACCCAGAGTGTCGTCTCCCGCCACGCGGATGAAGAGGCTGAATAAGCACTAAATAACATTATAGGATAAACCATGCAATTGAGCGATTACGGTTCATTCCCGGCTGACCTCCCGATCATTGCCGAAGATGAACTATTTTTATACCCTTTTATGATTGCACCGATATTTTTGAGTGATGAAAAAAACATTGCCGCAGCGGCGCATGCGGTGGAGAACAACTCTTTGGTGATCGTCTGCCCGACGAAGCCTGAGAATGAGGGCGAACGCAGCTATGACGCACTGTATGATGCAGGTGTCGTCGGTTCGATCATGCGAAAGGTGGCCCTTCCTGACGGACGTATCAAAGTGCTTTTCCAGGGACTTGCCCGCGGACGTATGCTCTATGATACATCCGATACCATTTTGCAGGCACATGTTGAGATCATCGACTCCAAGCCCTACAATGAACTGAAAATGGATGCCATCCTTGAAGTGCTGCGCGAAAAAGTGCGTACGCTTTCACAGGTGAGCAACTATTTTCCGCCGGATCTCCTTCGTACAATCGAAGAGAACCATGAACCCAACCGCATAGCAGACCTGATCTGCAGTACGATAAAGTTGAAAAAAGAGCAGGCGTACAGCCTTTTTATAGAGGAGGATATCGAGCGGCGTTTTCTGGCGCTGATCGATTATCTTATTGAAGAGATCGAAGCGCATCGTCTGCAAAAAGAGATACGTTCCAAAGTCCATAACCACATCGAAAAGGTCAATAAAGAGTATTTTCTCAAAGAGCAGCTCAAGCAGATCCAGCGCGAACTCGGTACCGACTCCCAGCGTGACGAGGAGATAGAAGAGTACCGCGAAAAGCTCGATGCCAAGAAAGATAAAATGGGCGAGGGCGCCTACAAAGAGATCAACAAACAGCTGGAGCGTTTCGCGCGTATGCACCCCGACTCCGCAGATGCTGGGATGATCCAGAGCTATCTGGAGTGGGTCCTGGAGATTCCGTTCGGGGACGAAGCGAAAAAACCGCTTAAGATCGAAGATGTCGAGAATCAGCTCGATAAAGACCACTTTTCGCTTAAAAAGCCGAAAGAGCGTATTGCCGAGTTCTTCTCTGTCAAGGAGCTGCTGGAACTTCGGGGCATTGCCGATAAAGAGGGGCGCGGTGCGATCCTCTGTTTTGCAGGCCCTCCGGGTGTAGGAAAGACCTCCTTGGCCAATTCTATTGCAACAGCACTGAAAAGACCGCTTATCCGTATCGCATTAGGCGGTCTTGAAGATGTGAATGAACTGCGCGGTCACCACCGTACCTATATAGGTGCGATGCCGGGACGTATCGTGCAGGGACTTATCGATGCGAAGAAGATGAATCCTGTCATCGTGCTCGATGAGATCGACAAGGTCGGCCGTTCGCAGCGCGGTGACCCGACTGCCGTATTGCTTGAGATCCTTGATCCGGAACAGAACACCCATTTCAGGGACTATTACCTTAACTTCAATATAGACCTGAGCAAAGCGATATTTATCGCCACAGCAAACGATGTCGGAAGCATACCCGCTCCGCTGCGCGACCGTATGGAGTTTATCGGTGTCAGCAGCTATACGCCGCAGGAGAAGTTTGAGATCGCCAAACG
This sequence comes from Sulfurimonadaceae bacterium, assembly GCA_041546225.1. GTDB lineage: Bacteria > Campylobacterota > Campylobacteria > Campylobacterales > Sulfurimonadaceae > JBFEWT01. The sequence goes on along the minus strand of JBFEWT010000081.1, from coordinate 5,893 downwards.
CTACCTGTTACCTCAGGAGCTCAAAAAGCATGGCCTCAAGGCCTCTGAACTCTCCATCTCCAAAACGGCGCTTAAAGAGCTTATCCATAAATATACGCGTGAAGCAGGGGTGCGAAACCTTCGCCGCCGCGTGGCAGACCTTGTCAGAAAGTCTGTCAAGATCATTTTGGAGAAGCCTGAGACAGCCAAGGTCTCTGTCTCTGTGAAGAACCTTAAAGATTTCATGGATAAAACAGTCTTCGAGATCGAGAAGACAGACAGTGTCCCGGTCGTCGGTGTCGTCAACGGCCTTGCCTGGACAGCCGTGGGCGGCGATGTACTGAAAATCGAGACCATCCGTCTTAAAGGCAAAGGCGGTCTGCAGATCACCGGAAGTCTGGGTGATGTGATGAAAGAATCCGCGCGTATTGCACTGAGTGTTGTCAAGACATTGATCGACAGTAAAAAGCTTGCTATAGCATCAGAGAACATTCCAAAGAGTTCAAAGGAACTTGAAGATGGGCTGAGTGTGGATGCCAGTGAGGTCTATAAGCGGTATGATCTGCATATGCATGTTCCTGACGGTGCGACGCCAAAAGACGGGCCGAGCGCAGGTATTGCCATGGCTACGGCGGTGGCATCCATATTAAGCGGGCAAAAAGTGCGCTCTGATATCGCCATGACGGGCGAACTCTCGCTGAGCGGTAATGTACTGCCTATCGGCGGGCTTCGTGAAAAGCTCATTGCAGCGCACAGGGCCGGTATGCGACGGGTCCTGATTCCTGCAAAGAATTATGAGCGCGACCTTGAAGATATCCCGACTGAAGTCAAAGAGGCGGTAGAGATCGTTTCGGTAGAACGTATAGAGGAGGTTCTAAAAGAACTTCTCGTCCCGTAGCCGCCTAGTCTCTAGGCGCTCCTCTCCCTTTAACCTACGACTGTCCCTATAAGTAAATATAATTTTGATATTTTTTTGATATGGGATTCTTTTTAATTAAACCTTAAACAATCTGACTGTAATATTGTTGTTATAAATGTTTTAATTGTTTTAGTTGTTTTAGCAATTAAAAATAATATGTATTTATGCATACAATGCAAGGAGAGTACCAGTGAATAGCCCAACGCCAAATGGTAATCAGTTAAAGCTTGACCCTAAAAAATATATTGTCAGCAAAACGGACCCAAAAGGGGTCATAGAATACGGGAATGATTATTTTGTCGAGATTTCGGGTTATCAGAGCCACGAATTGATCGGCCGCCCGCATAACATCATTCGTCATCCGGATATGCCCGCAGTTGTCTTTAAGATGATGTGGGATCGTCTGAAACAGCATAGAAATATCTTTGCCGTAGTCAAAAACCTGGCGAAAGACGGAAGCCACTATTGGGTTGTTACCGAGTTTGAAACGAAACTCGATCCGTTGACTAACGAGATATTGCACCACAGTGCTTACAGAAAAGCAGCTTCTCAAGATGTTATCGACGCTGTGGCGCCGCTCTATAAAAAACTGTTGACCATTGAACGTGAAAGCGGACTGGAAGCATCTGAGAAGTACTTTGCAGGCTACCTTGATGAACAGCATAAATCATATGATGAGTTTATTGATGAGATCATTGGAAACAAAGGGGTCTTCAAGTTCTTCTTCCAGGCAATGAAAAAGATGTTCGGGGGATGATCGCGCGGTGACAGGCTGAAAAGCCTGTTGTTTCAAAGCAGCACGTTAAACGATAAGCTGCTCTATTTTAGTTATAACGTCTCTCTCACGTACAGGTTTCATCAGGAAACCGTTTGCTCCACACTCCAGTGCTTCAGTCTTTTTAGTCTCATCTGTCGTAAGGATGATCACGGGCAGCTGTTTCAGACTATCGTCGGCACGTAGTACTTTAAGCATTTCGATACCACCCATAACAGGCATAATGATATCCAGCAGAATAATATCGATGTCATCCTGTGTCTTGAGTATCGCGATGGCATCAGCCCCGTTCTTAGCCTCTATTACTGCACCGACATGCGGTGCTTTCATCAGCATAGATTTTAAAAGTTTGAGGTTAATCATATCATCATCGACAGCAAGTACTTTTAACTGTTTTTCAGCCATATCTCAACGTCCTTTTTAGATGAATTTTTCAAAGACAAGACGAAGCAGATCTTTGTTAATAATATTTTTAATGATCTCATGGACGTACATTTCGTCCTCTTCACTCTGTTTACGTGAAGGATCGATCATCATGACAAGGTTTGTGTCACTTACTGTTGCTCTAATAATATCATTTAGTTCCTTAAGGTCGAGTCCACTTAACTCCTTGTCGAAAAGGGCAAGTTTGAATTTATGATCTTTAAGGTTATTGATAAAATCTTCGCTTGTTTTGACAGAAACATAGCTGTATCCAAGTTCACCGAGAAGGTGCTCGAAAAGTTTTGTCTCCAGCGTGTTTTTCTTTGCAAGGATGATATCGGCACGGTATTTGGAACCAGACGGCTCCGCTTGTTCAACGACCTCTTCTTCTAGCATATCAGGTATCGTTTCTTCTACCGGGAGACTTTCAGCGACTGCAGCAGTATCAACGGAAATCTCTTCAGTTGCTACGGCTTCGGCTTGTGAAACCTCTTCTGCCGGTGCTTCTGCCGCAGGTGTTTCTTCCGGCTTCGCATGTATATCTACGATCTTGTGCCCGACAAAGCTGTTAAGGAGTGTAACGATCTCCGTACGTACAAGCGGTTTGGTCGTATACTCATCCATACCGGCAGCCAGGAAGCGCTCGCGGTCTCCTTTAAGCGCATTCGCCGTCAGTGCGATAATCGGCGTATGAGCCTGGTTGAAGTCCTCTTCAAAGTCAAGGATCTCCTGTGTCGCTTCGACACCGTCAAGTACCGGCATCTGAATATCCATAAAGATAACGTCATACTGGCCGTTTTTACGTTTTTCAAAGGCTTCGAGACCATTATTGGCAACGGTGACATCCAGGCCGAGGTCTTCAAGGGTGCGGCGAATAAGCTTCTGGTTAATGATGTTGTCTTCGGCAACCAGACATTTTGCAGCGAACTTCGAGGTTTTCTCATCGAAGCTTTTGCGTTTTTTCGCTTTTTTCGCTTTTTTGTCACTGAACGCTTCGACATCATGCGACTCTAGCGTTGTTTTTATCTTGGTACCGTTCATCGGTTCGTACATGACCTTCAGGACATCGAGTTTCATCGACTCGATGGTCTTCATATAGTACGATTTCGTAATCAGAACCATCTCTTCAGGTGACTGTGCAAGCTCTTGAAGCTGTGATTCGCTGCTGTAATCATAGTCTACGAAGAGCATGTCATAGTTGATCTGGCGTTCAAGGTTTCGAAGTTCATCCACTGTCGTGAACGACGTGTGTTTGACGCCGTAATAGTCAAGATACTCTTTAAGGTACGTCTCTTGACTCTTCTTCTTTGAATCACTCTGAAGAATAACGGCGTTAATGTTCGCAAAAGAACCTTTTATCGGTTCATTGAGTGTTTCGATCTCTTCAAAATCAAGTTCGAAGAAGAATGTCGTACCGCTGCCCGGTTCGCTCTCAAGGTCAAGTTTACCGCCCATAAGGTCAATGAAACTGCTTGAGATCGTCAGACCGAGGCCCGTACCGCCGTATTTACGTGTAATAGATGTATCTGCCTGGCCAAAAGCTTCGAAGATTCGTGCTTTTTGCTCACTGGTAACACCGATACCGCTGTCTTGTACTTCGAAACGTACACGTGCAGTGTTTTGACTATCTGCCGGAATACGTCGGATCTGAACATTGATGGCACCGCCGCTGTTGGTAAACTTGACCGCATTGCTGAGAAGGTTGATAACGACCTCTTTGATCTTGGTCGGGTCACCTTTAAGCGGGCGTTCGAGACTCGGATCGATGAAACAGCCGAGGTCGATATGTTTTTCCGAAGCACGGACCGCATAGACTTCAACAGCGCTTTCAAACTCTTCAAGCGGATTAAAGACGATCTCTTCGATCTCGATCTTGTTACTCTCGATCTTGGAGAGGTCAAGAATGTTATTGATAATCTCAAGGAGGTTCTCCGAACTTTTTTCGATAATATCGATAAATTCGCGTTGCTCATCTTGGAGGTTAGTATCTTTAAGCAGTTCGGTAAAGCCGACAATACCGTTGAGCGGTGTACGGATCTCATGCGACATGTTGGCAAGGAACATTGATTTCGCCTCACTTGCTTCCTGTGCGGAGATCTTGTCGCTTTCCATCTGTTCGATGACTTTCTCGAGGATTAGATAGGCCTGTGTCGCACCTTTACTGGTATCGATACGGATTTGATCGCCGCTGTCTTCGGTAGATTGTGCAACACGCGCAAGAATATGTTCCAGGTGTCTGACGTTATCGGTAATGTCGTTGGCGAAGAGCATACCCAAGATAGCGAGGATAAAGGCAATGATCCACATAGAGGCAGCGACGATAAGGATGTTGACAGCATCAGACTGTACCTTCACGGCACGTGTGTCCATCGCTTCGCGGAGGATATACTCACCCTGTTCGATCAGGTTCGCTTTTTCCGAGAGCATCGTAAACCAGATAGTAGGCTCTGTGGAATAGAGACCGTCGTTGATCGCCTGCATGATCTCGGAACGTTCTAGGGTGATATCCTCGAATAGCTCACTGCTCTCTTCATTCTCGAGAAGAAGCGCAAGGTTTGTCTTCGCGCTGCTTTTGATAAGTGATTCGTAGCTGAGTGAATCTGACTTACTGATCATGGTGATCCACTGGTTCAGTGCGTCAGAGTCAAGGCTTTGCGAACGTGCAAGGACGTTAGAAATAAAGTCGCGCTCTTCACCCGTATGCTCTTTGGCGCGGGCGATGTTCAGGTAGGTACTTGCAATGGAGATAAGCTCTTCATCATCCATGTAAACCAGAAGGCTCTCAAGTTCCTCGATCGCCTGACGCTGCGCGGTACCGTAAACGTCGGTAAAGACCTCTTCAAAATCAACTTTCTGAGCATCGACAAGAGGGCGTTTATCCTGAATGTTTTGGATTGTCTGCTTCAGTGTCTTTACATTTCGGCAGGTGCTGCATGAGCCTCCTTTACTCTTGTGCTCATGCTTTTCGGCACTTTGCTTCATAAAGCTGAAATACTCTTTTGCTACCTTGTCAACTACTTCACGCTGTGCGACAAGGGATTTATGCGTTGTCGGTGATGAGTTGCCGAGGTACATAATCGTCATACCCCGTTCACGTGAGAGATTCGACGTGAGTGCGGTAAGCTGTTTGTTCTCTTTAAGCTTTACCTGTAACTGTTCGGTAAAGTTATAACTCTCATAGGCAGTATAAGTGTAGTAACTAGCCAATGTCAAGAGAACCAGAATCGGGAGGAGACTGATTAATCGGAGTCTGTTTTTGAGTCCAAGTTGCATGCTTTCTAGCCTTTCGTTGGTTTATGTATGTAATGTATTGAGATGGCTGTACAGCTGTTCTATGGCTTGACGTGCTGTCTCTGTGTCTTGAGTATCAATAAGAGCATTAAGCTCTGCAGATATCTCGTGCATTCTAAGGTTATCCGTGATGCCTTTAAGCTGAAGCGCACTGTTCTGCCATTTGCTGTGCTGTGCATTTTCTACCGCTGTATCGAACTCGGAACGAATCTCATTGGCCTGATCGACAAAGTCATCAACCAGTTCCCGTACAAGTGCCTGATCGATGCCAAGCTCATTCGCTGCTTTATCTGCATCATAATGGATTGCCGCGACAGCAGGTGCAGCTTCAGGAGCCGCTGCGATCTCCGGTTCGTCCATTGGCGGCATGTCGAAGTTGTAGAGCTCTTCGTCTGCTTCCACTGCTTCAGGGGCCGCTGCGATCTCCGGCTCGTCCATCGGCGGCATATCAAAGTTGTAGAGCTCTTCGTCTGCCGGTGCAGCTTCAGGGGCCGCTGCGATCTCCG
>JBFEWT010000151.1:0-4291 GCA_041546225.1 Sulfurimonadaceae bacterium | reverse complement strand
GGGCTCGGACTGCACGCGATCAGCACCTCAAACGGCTACAGAACAGACGGGTCCTACTTCTATGCGCTTCATATCTTTGGCGACAAACCCAAAAAAGGGCGCCATTTCAAACAGACGATGCATAAGATAGAAAACGGCCTGGAGCGCTTCAAATATGCAGAGCATATCGATGCGTCGCGTCTGCGCTATCTGCAAAAGATCCTCGACTTCTGCCAAGAGCACGGTATCGAACCGATTGTCATCATACCGCCTGTCTCACCGACGATTGCAAATAAATTTGCATCCATGCCCGAAAAGTTTGCCCATATCCGAGAGCTTAGGTCGGCCATCAAAACTCTGGGCGTTGAAGCATATGACTACCATGATACGGCAGCTATCGCTTCGGGTGACTGCGAGTTCTACGACGGCTTCCATGGCGGAGATGTCACTTACCAGCGGATCCTGCTCGATATGGCTGAACGCGGCAGCGCCTTGGCACCGGCTATCGATACGGAGCTGTTGGTTTCATCTATAGCACGCAACCGGGGACGTGCCCTCAGCGTCTTCCATCCCGAGATGTATCTCAGCAACCGTGAGAATGATTTTCTTGACCTCGGCTGCGAGAAAAGCCCGCTCTTTTAAGCGATCGTCTCCAGTTCCTCCACCAGCTCCCGCTTCACATCAATAAAAAAAGCATCGCGACCGTGTTGGTCCAGCGGGATCATATAGTGTTTCTGTATCCCATCCTCACTGACGCTTTTCCAGCGTGCCGCCGAAGCGAAGAGCGTATCGGCAAAGAATGTCATGGTAGGTGTACCGACCAGCGCTGCAAGATGGTAAGTCCCCGTCGAGGTACTGATAAACAGTCTGAAAGAGGCCAGCAGCTTGGCAAACGCGACAATACCGCCGCGTGAGGGATAAAGCACGGCGTCTACCCCTTCGAGCTTTCGTTCAAACTCCGCGTGCAGTGCCTCTTCGCCCGGTCCGAAAGTGACGACCACCTGAACACGCTTCTGCGTAGCAGCCAGCCTGATCAGCTCTACATACTCGTCCGCCGTCCAGTTGGCGTCGGAAGAACCGCCGAATCCGGGATGAAACGCCACTACCGGACGGGAAACAGCATACTGTGCGCAAAAATCATCGTAGATCTTCGCCCTCTCCTGAGGCTCAAAGCGCAGCAGAGGCTTCTCAAAATCCAGCTCTATATCCTCAAAAAGCGCTTTGGCCAGCTGCAGGTTATACTCGAACTCCGCCATCTTCACCTGCGACCTGCGCTGCGTGATACGGCGGTTGTAAAAGAGCTGCGCTATTTTCGTTGCAGGAGCGATACGCAGGGGGATGCGGGCGAAGAACTGTGCCAGTGCCATGCGGGTATTGGAGAAAAGGGTAACGGAGACATCGGCGTTTACCGCACGAAGATCGCCCACAAGTTCCCAAAACGGACCGCCTTTCTCTACCACCACCTCGTCGATAAAATCGCAGGCCTGCGCAAGTTCCCTGTTCAATGGTGCGACACAGGCAATGATGCGGTTGTTCGGATTGTGGCGTTTCAACACGTAGAGTGTCGGCAGTGCCGTAATAAAATCGCCCAGTTTATCCGTCCGTACCACCAGAATGTTCATCGCTCGCTCTCTTCGTGCTTTTCTCACTTAAATTGCCTCCATTTTACCCGAACTTACTTGATAAACTGTTACAATTCGCCTATGAAACAACCGTTCAGCTGGGACTCTTTCTCCGACCAACCCTATCAGCTCAAAGAGCGTGCGTATAAAAAAGCGATGCGTAAAAAGCATGTTAAATCGCTTGCCTATACCGCGCTGGTCGCCCTGACGCACCTGCCTCTGGCACTGCTGTTTATGCCTTTTACACGCAAACGGCGTATCGATCCGGCACGCTTTTTCGCGATGAGTGTCAATCTCGACAAAGAACCCGACTTGACGCCAGAGCTCATCAAAGAGCTTGGTGCAGAGAACCTGCTGGTGCGTTTTCCCCTCTGGGAGATCGACAAGATCAACGCCTACACAGATTTCCTGCGTACTTTCCGCGACAAAGAGCTCCTGATCAACGTCATGCAGGACCGCGAGCATATTGAAGATCCGAAGATGCTTGAGACCCACCTGCACAGCGTCTTCGAACACTTCTCCCCCTATGCGAAGACCTTCCAGATCGCAACGACCATCAACCGTGCGAAATGGGGCTTTTTCAGCGTCAACGAGTACCTCGGTTTTTTCGAAGTCGCCCGGCGGGTGCAGGAGAAGCACTATCCCGATATCCGTCTCATCGGCCCCTCCGTCATCGATTTTGAATACCACTTTACCGCGCATGCCCTTTTCAACCTCTCTTCCACCCGCTTTGACGCATTGAGCGCCCTGCTCTACGTCGACCGCCGCGGCGCCCCGGAGAACGGGCAGATGGGCTTTAACCTCATGCGCAAGATCCGCCTGCTCAGCGCCATGGCCATGCTGAGTCCGAAAGTCGGCAAAGAGCTTTACATCACCGAGACCAACTGGCCCATCACCGGTACCGTCCCCTACGCACCGACCAGCGAGTTCGAGTGTGTCGACGAAGAGAGTTATGCCGACTTCATGGTGCGCTACTACCTCATCGCCTTTGCCTCTAAGCAGGTCGATGCCGTCTACTGGCACCAGCTGGTCGCACCGGGTTACGGCCTTATAGACAACCGTGACGGCCTGAGGAAACGCACCGCCTTCACTGCGTTTAAAACGATGCTGGCGCAGCTGCGGCACGCCGAGGTCGTTTCATACAGCGAAGACCACGGTTCGCACCTGATGCGCTGCCGCGATCTTCAAAGCGGTAATACGTTTCATGTCTGCTGGTCGCTCACTCCGTATGAGCGCCGTCTCGACGCGCCGTGCCGCATCATCTCCCGCGACGGCGAAGAGAGTATCTCCGATACGCTCACCGTCACAGCGTCGCCGTGCTATCTACATACGGTGACCGATTCAAAAGAGGCTTTATGATATTCAAAACACGTTTTACCCAGGCATTGAGCGCCCTTGCACTCACCTACCTTATCTTTATGGGCATGCGCCTGTTTCTCCTGTTCATGTATCCTGCGGATTTTGAAACACTGAGCGTATCCGAGCTTCTTCTCTCGCTGCTCTACGGGCTCCGTGTAGACACCGCCATCATCTTCACCTTTACCGGGCTGCTTTTCCTGGTGCTTACCCTGCCTGTTGCGGCGGTACACAACCGCAGGTTCCGTATGTTCATCGGGGCACTGTGGGGTGCCATCGTCGGTATCATCACCATCTTTAACTTCGGAGATGTCCTCTACTTCGGTTTCGTCCACCGCCATGTCATGAACGAACTGCAGGTCATCGGCAACGACATCAACATCCTCACCGAGATGGCGCTGAACTTCTATCTCCCCCATACCCTCGCCGCAGTGGCGGGGCTGATCTTCAGCATCATACTCTTTGCGAAACTCTTCTCGCTGCCTATCAAAGAGCAGACCTTTAATAAAAAGGCATGGCTGGCACTGCCGCTGGTCATCGTAGTGCTCTTTCTCGGCGTACGCGGCAAAGTAACGGGCATCTCTTTCGGGATCTCCGACGCCTTCGCCGTCAACAAGCTCGCTTCTGGCAACCTGGCGCTTAACGGCTTCTTCTGCCTCTACCGCAGCGGTCAGTCCCAGCAGGTCAAGCACAGCCATATGCCGCTCAAAGAGGCGATTGAAAATGTCAAGAGCATGCTCGCTTCGCCGACTGTGACCTTTGTAGACCCCGATTACCCTATGCTGCGCGCTTATACGCCCGTTGCGGCGGCAAAACCCTACAACGTCGTCATCATCATGCTTGAGAGCTGGAGCGCGCGCTATATCGACAGTTTCACGCACAACGGCTACGGCGCTACACCCTACTTCGACACCCTTGCCGAAGATGGCGTACGCTTTACCAACTTCTATGCCAACGGACAGCGCTCACTTGAGGGGATAACATCCATTTTCGCCGGTATCTCGGCCCCTTTCGGCTCCAAAAACTTCGGAGAGGGGCTTGAGCTCTCCGGACTGAGCTATCTGGGCAAGATGGCGGAGGCCAACGGCTACCATACCCTCTCCATGCAAAGCTCCAACCGCGGCTCTTTCCGTGTCGACAAGCTCAGCTCCCTTGCCGGCTTCAAGGAGTACTACGGGGCCGAAGACATGCCGCATGTCGGTGAAGAACAGGGCAAGCCCTACTATGGCGTCTGGGACGGCGACATGCTCTCCTTTCTGGCACAACAGCTCAACAGTGCTCCAGAGCCGTTCATGAGCTTCAGCTTCACCGCCAGCACACATGCCCCGTACTTC
>JBFEWT010000158.1:0-4171 GCA_041546225.1 Sulfurimonadaceae bacterium | reverse complement strand
TCTGCGTCACAGCTTCGGACTGACGGTCGGATCAGCGTCATGGGAGCGGCTGCTGCAAAGTTACGACGATGCGTTGGCGGCACTTCCCAAGACACGCTTAACGCCTTTTAGGACACAAGACCGCAACCTGCCTCCCGTCGCGTCTAAAGAGCAAACGCCATACAGCTTCGCAAACAGGAGCGATACGGACTTCGCCCTTGCGCAAAACCGAATCTGGGCAGAGGGCATCCGCGACAAATGGAAAAATATAGCAGATGCGGGCGGTTATAACGCCTACCCTGTCATCGGCGGCGCTGAGGTCGGCTCCGCAGAACCGGTCGCCGTCATGGACAAATCGCAGTACCATGAGAACGGTATCGTCGGTATGTATACCCCCGCATCGGGTGAAGAGCTCGATGAAGCGGTGCGTATCGCCGCTGCCGACCCGGACGGCTGGCGCACGCTTCAGCCTGCGCAGCGCCAAAAGATCCTGATGGACGCCGCGCATGCGTTTGAAAAGAGCAGGGGCGATCTTATCGGCGTCGCCGCGGCAGAGATGGGAAAGGTCTTCGGCGAGACCGATGTGGAGATCAGCGAAGCGATAGACTTTCTGAACTTCTACCCCTACAGCGTTGCGAAAATGGCGTCTATTGAGGGGCTGAGCATGCAGCCCAAAGGGGTGGGACTGGTGGTCAGCCCCTGGAACTTTCCCATCGCCATCCCCGCCGGCGGCGTAGCGGCTGCTTTGGCCGCGGGCAATACGGTCATCTTGAAACCGGCGTCGGACGCGGTGCTCTGCGGCTACCGTTTATGCCAGTGTTTCTGGGATGCGGGCGTCAGTAAGAACACCCTGCAGTTCGTCCCGACAGGCGGAGCGCTGGCCGGTGAACGGCTCGTCCCGAACCCTGCCGTGGACTTTGTGATCTTCACCGGCAGCGAAACGACGGCCTACGAGATGATCAAGAGCCGCAACGACCTCCATATCAGTGCGGAGACGGGCGGCAAAGACGCGACCATCGTCACCGCACTGGCCGACCGCGACCAGGCGATTAAAAACGTGGTGGCTTCGGCCTTTAACAACTCCGGTCAAAAGTGCTCGGCGACCTCGCTGCTGGTACTTGAAAAAGAGCTCTACGAGGATGCGGCGTTTAAACGTACGCTCATCGACGCAGCGGCGTCTCTGGAAGTGGGTTCTGTGTGGGATTTTAAAAACCGCATCGGGGCGTTGGTGCATCCGCCGAAAGGGAAGCTTGAACATGCACTCGAAGTACTCGAAGAGCATGAGCACTGGGCGCTTGAACCGGCGTATGCCGACGAGGAGAACCCCTATATGCTCAAACCCTCTATCCGCTGGGGAACGCGTTCGGGTGACTTCTGCCACATGAACGAACTGTTCGGTCCCGTGCTCTCGGTGATGTGCGCGGAAGACCTTGAAGATGCAATAGAGAAGGTCAATGCGACAGGCTACGGGCTCACCTCCGGTCTGGAGAGTCTCGATGCGCGCGAACAGAGCATCTGGAAAGAGAAGCTTCTGGCGGGCAACCTCTACATCAACCGCATGACGACGGGGGCGATCGTCCTGCGCCAGCCTTTTGGCGGTATGCGAAAGTCGGCGATAGGCAGCGGCAAAAAAGCGGGCGGACTGAACTACGTATCGCAGTTCATGCAGCTGCGTTTTGAGGGGTTGAAAGATGCGAAAAGAAGCACGCATCCGTATATGGATACGATAGAAACGCTCCTGAGTGCGTCCGATGCTCTCAAAGAGGAATGCGACAGCTGCCGTGAAACACTCGGCAGTTTCGCCTACTGGCTGGAGGAGGAGTTCTTGCGCGAGCACGACTACTGTAATGTCCGCGGCGAGAGCAATGTCATCCGCTATCTGCCGCTCAAGAATGTCCTGCTGCGCTGCGAAGAGGGCGACACCCTCTATGAGATAGTCGCTTCCATCGCGGCGGCAAAGATGTGCGGAGCGTCACTGCGCCTCTCCATGCCTAAAGGTGCAAAAAGCGAAGTGCTGCGCTACATCAAGAAGAACGCTGCGCTGCTGCTCGATGCGGCAGACCGTTTCGTTGAAGAAGATGAAGCGTCGCTGCTTGATGCCATGCGTCAGGCGGAGCGTATCCGCTTTTTACACCCTGAGAACGTCTCGCCAAGCATCTACGAGGCACTTGCAGAGAGTGCCGTATACATCGCATCGGAGCCTTTCATCGGGCACGGGCGCATAGAGCTGATGCATTACTTTCAGGAACAGAGTGTCTCGCACTCCTACCACCGTTACGGGAACCTTGGCTTAAAAGGCCTCAAAGATAAGGAGATCTAAATGATGGAACTGCCGGTACTCATCTCGTTTTTTACCTATATGCTGATCATGATAGGCATTGGTGTCTATTTCTATTTCAAGACGATGAACCTAAGCGATTATGTCCTTGGCGGACGGGGACTCGGACCCGGCGTGACGGCATTGAGCGCCGGGGCATCGGACATGAGCGGCTGGCTACTGCTCGGGCTTCCGGGCATGATGTACAGCGACGGCATCGTGGGCAGCTGGATCGCCGTGGGGCTGATTATCGGGGCGTACCTGAACTGGCACTATGTCGCCAGACCGCTGCGCGTCTATACGCACACGCTTAACGACGCCATCACCATACCCGACTATTTTTCCAACCGTTTTGAAGACAGTGGCAACAGCCTGCGCGTCGTGACGGCGGTCGTCATCTTGCTGTTCTATACGCTCTACACCTCTTCGGGTCTCGTCGGCGGGGCGAAACTTTTTGAAGCGACGTTCGCACTGGATTATTCGACGGCCCTGCTCGTGGGGAGTTTTATTATCGTCTCCTACACCTTTTTGGGCGGTTACAATGCGGTGAGCTGGACGGACTTCCTTCAGGGTATACTGATGATGCTGGCGCTGGTCGTCACGCCGATCGTCGTGATTTTTCACATAGGCGGTCTTGATGAAGGGTTGCGCCTGATAGAAGCAGCGGACCCCTCCAAACTCGACATGCTCAGCGGGAGCTCCCTGATCGGTATCATCTCGCTGATGGCGTGGGGACTGGGGTATTTCGGTCAGCCGCACATCCTCGTGCGTTTTATGTCGATCCGGCATGAAGACGAGATGCATCGCGCCAAAGCCATAGGCATGAGCTGGATGATCCTCTCCATTTTGGGTTCACTGGCTGTCGGCTTTTTCGGTTTTGCCTATGTCCTGGCGGAAGGGGTGGACCTGCAAGACAGCGAGAAGATCTTCATAACCCTCTCTCAACTGCTCTTCAACCCATGGATAGCGGGCTTCTTGCTAGCGGCTATCCTTGCGGCGATCATGAGTACCATCGATTCGCAGCTGCTGGTCTCTTCGTCCGTGCTGACACGCGACATCTACCATAGTATTTTGCACAAGGAGGCCAGTGACAAAGAACTGGTCTGGGTCGGCCGTGCGACGGTCATCGGTATTGCCGTCTTCGCCTGGTACCTCTCTACAGATCAGGACTCCAGTGTCCTGAAACTGGTGGCCTATGCCTGGGCGGGATTCGGCGCGGCCTTCGGTCCGCTGGTCATACTCTCGCTCTATAGAAGCGATGTGACCCGCTACGGCGCCATCGCCGGCATGCTGACAGGCGCTTTGACCGTCATCGTCTGGAAACAGCTCGAAGGCGGGCTCTTCGATCTCTATGAGCTGCTCCCCGGTTTCGTCGCCGCGTGGTTAGCGATTTTGATTTTCAGCAGGATAGGGCCGAAGAACTCTGAAAAGTCTCAGCAGCTGTTCGTTGAGGTACACGACAGACTGAAGCATAGGAATGTTTGATTCCTATGCGTTGTAATCCCCTTGTTTAGGGGAGGGGAGAAACAGAGGTATCAACATGCCCGGCCTGCATCCATAATTGCAACCTTCTGTAACACCACGGCTCTTGAAGAGAGTTTTTTTCGCCACGTTTCAAATGCTCATGCTGATTGTACGGCGTAAAAGTGATACTATTTGTAGCACTATGCTTTTTTATGTGTTTCAAAAAGTATCAATATTGCTATTTGATAGAGGCTTGTTCACTTATGATTTGTATAATGACGTGAAATTTTTCATCAAAACGTCAAGGAGAATGCAAATGAAATTTGTATCGATTGTAATGGGTTCTAAAAGTGATTATGAGGTAATGAAAACATGTGCTGAGACGCTGGAGTCTTTTGGCGTAAAATATGA
>JBFEWT010000165.1:0-3846 GCA_041546225.1 Sulfurimonadaceae bacterium | reverse complement strand
TCTTCGACATCGCCTCTGTTTCCGAAGCTAAAAACGACAAGAAATTGTCGTTTTATTAACGCTTCTCACCCAAGGAGTACAAAATGGTCAATCGCGCGAAGATAAAAAACGCATGAACGAGAGCGCCTGCTCTCACAACGCCAACAAGAAAAGATGATGGCGCATTACCCTTTCCATGGCATTGAAGAGCGTGCAGGCAAGCATAAATGCGACAGCTATCTGTCGTTTTCGTTGTAATGTGATATGTTTAATATTGTTTTGTTTCTTAAAGTAATCATATTTAATTTAATTAGATTAAGGAGGTTGAAAAAAGCAGCGGATTCAGCAAAATACGGATAACTTGTTGTGATAAAAATATAATCATTATTTTCCAAGGAACCGTATGAGAAATATTCTGCTCGCCGCGAAGTTTGAAGCGATGAAAGCCGGTGCGGATGCGATCGCGCTCGCTCATGTACAAGAAGCACTTAAGGGTATTGCTTTCAGTGATGCGAAAGCACAGGAGAAAGTCTATGCGGCGTTTGATGTGAGCGGGCTGACACCGACGGCAGTGTATACGCAGGCCGATCTGGAGAAGGCGGCGGAACATCCCAAGGTCAGTTATGAGGGTGCGTTGAAAACCAAACTTCAGGCACTCAAAGAAGAGGGCATCTCGGCATCTTCAGAGGCAGTGACACAACTCGCGAGTGCCGCAGAAACATCCCCTTCTGCACCGAAAAGAGCACTTAGCGGCTTTGAGCAGCTTAACGCCATCAAAGCGCTTAAGCAGACCCTCCAGAGCAAGCTTTACAACCAGGACGCTGCCATCGAGGCGGTGTGTGACGCCATGGTCAAGACGATGCACCACCCGGCAAAGAACCGCCCTCAGGGCATCTTCTTCTTCCTCGGGCCGCCGGCGACGGGCAAGACCTACCTTGCGCAGCTGCTGCAGGAGCATGTTGAGGGCTACGGCGAGGGGATGATCTTCGACATGACGCAGTTCACCTCCGAAGAGGGCGGCGGAGCGCTTTACGGAACCTCGCGCATGTGGGGCAATACCCGCACGGGTGCGCTCACCTCTTTTGTCCGCGAGAACCCCAAGTCCATCATCGTCCTTGACGAGTTCGAAAAGGCGCACTCCAAGGTACAGGGCAACCTGCTCACCATCCTCAGCAGCGGCTACCTCACCGACGTCTGCGGCTGGTGTAAGAAAAACGGCAAACCCTACGGCGAAGATAACAAGTGTAAAGAGAGTGATATCGAGGACAAGGTCGACTTCTCCCAGACCATCATCATCTTCACCTCCAACCTCGGCAAGGAGATCTACAACAACCGTGAGCTGATGAGCCAGTTCTCCGACGATCCCGAGACGATAGAGCGCATGGTCTACGACGTCATCAACCGCGAGACGAAAAAAGAGCAGGGAAGCATGGTTCCCGCCATCACCCCCGAGATGCTCTCGCGCCTCAAACAGGGAAGCATGGTCCTCTTTAACCGCCTTAACTATGCGAACATGCTGCGTATCGCCAAAAACAGTTTTGAAGAGGAGCGGATCGCGTTCGAGAAGAACTACGGTATCGAATTCGGGTTCAGTGATGAGCTGATGCCGCCGCTATTGCTTAGCTTCGGGCCGGAGTTCGATGTGCGCGAAGTGAAGTCCAAGATCGGCAAAGCGGTCTTTGACACGGTGACGGACTTCTATATGAAACATGACGTCGAGATCAAAGCGGTAGACATCTATGTTCCCGGCGACGTCGATGATGAGGACGAGGACCTTCGCATGCTTAAGGAGGTAGTTGCCGAAGAGGAGGGGCTCCTGCAGCGTCTTCAGCGCAAAAGCCGCCGTCTCTCCTATGAGCTCGACGTGGAGTATGTCGCGGAGGGGCAAACGCTGGTGATCTCCCTCAAGAATTATGCGATGACGCAGGTGAAACAGGCCAAAGACCTGAGCAGCGGCGGCGTGGCCATCGAGATGCCGGACGTCACCTTCGCCGATATCGCCGGGCACCACAAGGTCAAAACACGCCTGAAAGAGGTGGTGCACCTGCTCAGCGACTACAAGACGCTGCAGTCTCTGGGGACGCAGCTCTCCAAGGGGATGCTGATGTACGGCCCTCCGGGTACGGGTAAGACGATGTTGGCAAAGGCTCTCGCACGCGAAGCGGGACTGCCGTTCATCTCGACGACCGGGCAGGAGATACTGCAGGAGGAGAAGATGCATCAGGTCTTCTCCACCGCGCGCGAGTACGCCCCTTCCATCATCTTCATCGACGAGATCGACGCCATCCGCGCCCGCGGGGAGTCCGCGCACAACAACAGCTATTTCGACGGGAAGGTCAACAGCCTGCTGACGCAGATAGACGGTTTCGGCACCTCGCTCGAAGAGCCGGTCTTCATCATCGCCGCGACAAACCGCATGGAGGGTATCGACCCGGCGATACTGCGTTCGGGACGCATCGACATCCATGTGCATGTCAGCTTCCTCGACTACGACGCGCGGGCCTATTTCATCGATGCGATGATGAAGAAGCCTATCTTCAGCAGCGAGATCGACCGCGACCGACTCATCCGCCTCAGCGCGGGACTCAGCGGGGCGGACCTCAAAAAGGTCGAGCGCGAGAGTATCCTCTATGCCTACCGAAACGCACAGGAGAAGGTCACCCAGGAGGTCGTGCTAGAGCAGATCAACATCATCAAGCACGGCAACCGCATCGAAAACCGCGACCTGAGCGCTGCGCTCGAGGCGACGGCGTACCACGAGGCGGGGCATGCGGTGCTCTCCAAACTGCTGATACCGCATAAGAAGATAGAACAGGTGACGGTGATGCCGCGGGACAAATCTTTGGGCTTTGTCTCCTTCTCCGGCGAGGGGGGAGAGTACTACAGCCAGAACGTCGACTACTTCAAAAACGAGATGCGTGTCAGCATCGCAGGGCGCGCGGCGCAGATACAGAAGTACGGCCACAGCGGGATCGATGCCGGGGCGTCGGCAGACCTCAAGCATGCGACCAAGCTCGCGTATATCGCGATCGCGGAACTGGGGATGGACGAAGCGCTGACAAACGTCAGTTTCAGTGCATTCCATGGGCCAGATGAGCAGTTTATGAGCGACACGATACAAGAGCGCATCGCTGTATGGATGCGCGAAGAGACGGCAGCGACGCAGGCGCTCGTCAAGGAGCACTGGGCCTCCATAGAGAACGTCGCAAAGTCTCTTATAGAGGACGAACAGATCGACGAGAAGACCCTTATCTCACTCATGAGGACAGACGACACGTAGCTGTCGCAGGGTAGATATACAATCATTTCATCTAACAACAAAAAGGAAAACAATGGCAATAACAATCAAAGAGATCGCAGCACTCCTCGACGAGGTGGAATTCGGATACAAGATACATGAAGACGGCGATATGATCGTCTCCGGCGGCGGTTCAAAAGAGAACAGACTGGCATACTTTATCATGACCCGTGAAGATGGTGATATCTTCGAGATGGAGGGGCGCCTGCTGACTGATGATCGTGAAGATCAGATCAAGGCCAAGGAACACAAGCATCTTGCAGTGCTGCTCTCCTATCTTCTCAAACGTAACTACGATACCAAGTTCGGTACCTGGGAGTTTAACCCCGAGACCGGCCTGATCCGTGTCATGGTGGAGATCCCGCTCGAAGACAACACGCTGACGGCGAAGCAGATGAAACGTATTACGAACTTCATGATCAGCTGCTCCAAAGAAGCGGGTGAGATCAAGCATATTCTTGAGACAGGTGAAGTCCCTGAAGAGAGCGAAGACGAGTCGATGGAGATGATGCGCAGGATGATCGCAGAACTTCAGGCGCGTGTAGA
This sequence comes from Sulfurimonadaceae bacterium, assembly GCA_041546225.1. Classification (GTDB taxonomy): domain Bacteria; phylum Campylobacterota; class Campylobacteria; order Campylobacterales; family Sulfurimonadaceae; genus JBFEWT01. Next base: position 23 of record JBFEWT010000165.1, on the reverse strand, counting down.
GGCTGCGGAAGCGGGCGAAGACG
>JBFEWT010000023.1:0-24153 GCA_041546225.1 Sulfurimonadaceae bacterium | reverse complement strand
TTGGCCCGGTGGGCCTTTGCGTCGAGTTTCTCCTTGGCGATGGCGACGACGGGAATAAAAAGCCCATGACTCTCTAATATGGCACAAGCCAGTTTGCGCAGTGTTGCGCCGCCGTCGATCAGCCAGAGGTCAGGCGGCGGGTTTGATGTAAAACCCTCTATCCGGCGCGTCAGTGTTTCGCGCATCTGGGCATATTCGTCACGGCTCTCTAAGTGATAGTGGCGGTAACCGCTTTTGTCAAATGCCCCGTTGTCGAATGTGACCATGGCGCCCACCGGTGCCTGACCGGATATATGCGAGTTGTCGAAGATCTCGATGCGCATGGGAAGCCTCTCAAGCTGCGTGAGCTCTTTGAGGGCATGCGGAAGGAGTGTGTGGTCCTGTTTGCCGCTGTGTTTTAAGAGCTCAAGCGCATTGGTCTTGGCAAGCTCTGTGAGTTTCTTTTTGATGCCGCGCTGCGCGAACGTGATGGAGGCTTTTTTCCCGAAGAGCCGGCTGAGGTGCTCCTCTACAAGCGCAAGGTTTTCAAAGCCGTCTGCGACGAGTATGGGTGCAATCACCGGGGGCTTCTCATTACCGTAGAATTCAAGGATCGCCCGTTCATAGGCCTCGTCAAGGTCGAATCCCTCATTGAGCGTTATCAGGTTGTAGGCATCGGAGACGATCTTTCCGCTGCGCATAAAGAGGCGTACAACGGCAGCTTTTTGATCATTGTGCGCGATCGCGAAGATATCGTGATTGACCGTGTTAGCAAGGTCTATCCGGCTGGTGAGTTCGCTCTTTTGAATGCGTTCAATACGGTCACGCAGCGCACCCGCCTCTTCAAATCGCAGCTCCTCGGCGTAGAAGGCCATCTTCGCGTTGAGTTTTTCAAGCAGCTCTTTTTTGTTCTCGATGTAACGTGTCGCTTCATCGACGATGCCGCGGTACGCTTCGGGCGTCACTTTGCCTTCACACGGGCCAAGGCAGCTTTTAAGCTGGTAATACAGACACACCTTGCCGCCTTTGAGGCAGCTCTTCTTCTGTACCAGAGGGCATAGCTCATAAACCGAATCGAGGATATCGCGCGCGCCGACGGAATAGGGGCCGAAATATTTGATGCTGCGCCCTTCTATGACTTTGCGGGTGATCTCGAAACGGGGGAAGGATTCGCTGTTGTCGATGTAGATGTAGGGATAGGTCTTGTCGTCGCGAAGCAGGATATTGTATTTGGGTCTCAGCTGTTTGATCAGGGAGTTTTCCAGAATAAGCGCATCGTGCTCGCTTTCGACCACGATGATATGCAGCGAAACCGTTTCGCCGAGCATCTTGAGGATGCGCGGACTCAGGGTCGGGTTTGGATGCAGCTGCGGGGTGAAGCGGAAATAGCTTTTGACCCGGTTGGAGAGGTTTTTGGCCTTTCCGATATAGAGCAGACGCCCCTTGGCGTCAAAATATTGATAGATGCCGGGAGATTTCGGCAGGGATCTAATCTGTTCGGTCATGGATAATAGTACGTATTTCTTCGATGATATTGTGCAGTTTTGGGGCATGGATATTGTTGGTGAAACCCCCTTGAGCACGTTCATGGTAGAGCTGCTGCGCAGGTTTTGTCTCGGTGAACCTCAGTCTCGGCTTGTGCGAGACAAATGCTTTGATATCGTTGATAGCCGTGCCGTTGCACTCTTTGGGCGGGTAGGCTTTTAATGGAGTTTTTATAGAATCTAGTATAATATCGAACTCCTGTTTGGCACCCGGGTGTGCCAGAGCAAAGAACAAGATGTCGTTGCGGATGTAGCCATAGAGCACCATCTTTTGCAGGTGCGGCGGAAAAAGTCTTTGGACTTTTTTGATGCACGCAAACTGCGTTAACTTATTAAATTGAGGCTGATGTTGTAAATGAGAAAGAATTTTCGCAGCATTTTTCATTGCTTGATTATAGCACTTGCATGTTTAAACCTAAGCGGCTGCGGCTACAAAGCCGACCCGTTTTATGAAACACCAGTGACGAAAAGCAGTGACAATGCGCTATGATGTAGTAATCGTCGGTGCCGGTGTAGCAGGTCTGTATGCTGCGATCAACCTGCCGGTGACGAAAAAAGTATTGATTATCAATAAGGTCTATCCGTGGGAGTGCAACACCTTCTACGCGCAAGGCGGTGTCAGTACGGCGGTAGATGACGCCGATGTCGCCGTGCACATTGCCGATACGCTCAGTGCCGGAGCGGGTATGTGCGACAAAGAGGCGGTCAGCGTGATGTCGATGGGGAGCCGTGAAGTGGTGGCCGACCTGCGTCAACGCGGCTTCATGTTCGACAGCGATGCCGAGGGCAATATGCTCTATACAAAAGAGGCGGCCCATTCGTGCAGCCGGATCATCCATGCAGGCGGGGATGCGACGGGACGCTATCTTCATCAGTTTCTTCTGGAACAGAACCCGCACCCTATGCTCTCCAACGCGACGGTCGTCGATCTTTTGGTGGATAACGGACAATGCTGCGGGGTCACGGTGAGTTATGATGAGAAGGTCCGAAACGTCTATGCAAAGCATGTCATCATCGCCAGTGGCGGTGTCGGATCGCTTTACGAGTTCCATACCAATGCTTACAAGATAAGCGGCGACATGCAGGGGATCTGTGCCGAAAAGGGGATCCCGCTGGAGCATATGGAGATGACACAGTTCCACCCTACGGTCTATGTGGGAAGCAACTCGGCGCAGAAACAGCTCCTTACCGAAGCACTTCGCGGCGAAGGGGCGAAGGTGGTCGATGAGAACGGGTACGCCTTTTTAAAAGATTATGACGAAGATGCGGAACTTGCCCCGCGAGACATTGTCAGCCGGGCCATCTTTGACTATGCCCAGAAGACGGGCAGGCAGGTCTACCTCTCTTTTGAGAAGTTCGATATCGAATATTTTCGCGAACGTTTTCCCAATATCAATGCAAACCTGAACGCTTTGGGCTTCAAGGTCCCGCGTCAGCGTGTCCCGATCTCTCCCGCATTCCACTACGCCATAGGGGGGATCAAGGTCAACCTTGACGGAGAAGTGGCAAATACCGCTGCACTCTTTGCTGTCGGCGAAGTCGCATCCACCGGGGTGCACGGCGCGAACCGACTGGCCAGCAATTCGCTGCTTGAAGGGCTGGTTTTCGCCAAGCGTGCTGCGAGAAAACTTCTGGAGACACCCGATGCCGAGTGCCCCGAAACCTTTAAGATAGTTGATGAACCGTTAGTCTTGGAAAGTGATAAAGAAAAAAAAGATACTTTGCGTCGTATAATGTGGGACAAAGTTTCAATCGTTCGTACTCCGCAGGGGCTGGCTGAAGCTAAAACATGGATTGACGGGATGCTTAAAAGCGAGATCGGCCGGTTGCTGAAATTGCGCCTGCTGACCGCTCAATCGATCGTTGAATCGGCTTTGGCCCGTAAAGAGTCTGTGGGCGTACACTATATATCTCAAGAGGAAAGTTGATGTTGAAATTATTACTGCTTAGTATGATGAGTGCAGTCGCATTCGCAAGTGGTGGCGGTGCAGCCACGGAGGCTATACCCGATCTGACGATGACATGGGTGGGATTTGTCGCTTTGGCAGTCTTTGTTATCGGTTATTATTTTGTTGCTATGGAAGAGAAGTACCATATCGACAAGGCGAAACCGGCACTGCTTACAGGTACATTCCTGTTTATTCTGGTAGGTATTTACTATGTCCTGAACGGTCTGAACATGGATCTTCTGCATACGCAGGCGCAGCATCTGATCCTGGAGATCGCAGAGATCTTCTTCTTCTTGTTCGTTGCGATGACCTATATCGAGTCGATGATCCATATGGGCGTCTTCGACCGCTTGAAATATAACCTCATTTCCAAAGGCTACAGCTACCGCAAACTCTTCTGGGTAACGGGCTTTCTGGCATTCTTCATCTCGCCGATCGCAGATAACCTGACGACGGCGCTGATCCTTTCGACGGTCCTTATTACCATCACGAAGACAAAACGTTCGTTCCTCGTCCCGGGTGCGATCAACATCGTCGTTGCGGCAAATGCCGGCGGTGCGTGGAGCCCGTTCGGAGATATTACGACGCTGATGGCGTGGACAGCAGGCAAGGGTACGTTCGTCGATTTCCTTTTCCTCTTCCCTGCTTCTATCCTGGGCTATCTCATCACGGCGTTCCTGCTAAGCAAGGTCGTTCCGGATGAAATACCGGATTTCGACGCCTCCAAAGAGCAGAAGCCGCGTATGATGCACGGTGCGAACGTGGTGATCGGTCTGGGTGTCTTTACGATCTTCTGTGCAGTCATGTCACACCAGGTACTGCACCTTCCTGCGATGTGGGGTATGATGTTCGGCCTGGCGCTGCTTAAAGTCTACAGCTACCGTCTTAAGCGCGTACACAACAGCGAATTCGATGTCTTCCACTCCATGGCGAAGATCGAGAACAACACGTTGATGTTCTTCTTCGGTATCTTGGCGGCGGTCGGCGCACTTTACTTCCTGGGCTGGCTGGCACTTGCAGCGGTCGTATACGATCCGAATGTTCTTGGCCCGACCATCTCGAATATCGGGGTCGGTTTCCTTTCGGCGATCGTCGATAACGTGCCGGTTATGTCGGCAGTACTGAAAGCGAACCCGGTGATGGGGCTTGACCAGTGGATGCTGGTCACCCTGACCGCAGGTGTCGGCGGAAGCTTGATCGCTTTCGGTTCGGCGGCGGGTGTCGGTGTCATGGGTAAACTGCCGGGCATCTATACCTTTGGTGCGCATATGCGTTATGCGTGGATGATCCTGATCGGCTATATCGTTTCTATCATCGTCTGGTACGTTCAGTACGAAGTCCTCGGTTTTTATATTAAACATTAAACTACTTTATTGTACCCTTGCATTATGCAAACGGGTACATCCCTCCCGTTATTTTTTACAAAGGCACTCCATTGAAAGACGTTAGTATTATTGTCCTCGATTTTGGTTCGCAATATACCCAGTTGATCGCGCGCCGTCTACGTGAAGAGAAGATCTATTGCGAGATCATCCCTTACTACTCCACTGTTGATGAGATCAAAGCAAAAAATCCGCAAGGTATCATCCTCAGCGGCGGCCCTTCGTCGGTCTATAACAAAGACGCGTACGAAGTTGACCAGGGTGTTTATGACCTCGGTCTCCCGATTCTGGGAATCTGTTACGGTATGCAGCGCCTTGCAGTCGACTTTGGCGGTTCGGTCGTCCGTTCGGATCACCACGAGTACGGTAAAGCGGAACTGATCATCAATAAAGAGCATGGTGAAAGCTCACCGCTCTTTAGCGAGTGTGACGACAACCGTGTTGTCTGGATGAGCCACTCTGACCGTGTTGATACGCTGCCAGAGGGCTTCAAACCGATCGCACACTCTGATAACTCGCCGTATGCCGCCATTGCCAACGAAGAGAAACGTGTTTACGCGATGCAGTACCACCCGGAAGTCCAGCACTCCCAGGAGGGTTACCTTATGCTGCGCAACTTCGCGCGCAATATCTGCGGTGTCAAAGAGAAGTGGGAGATCGGTCATTTCCTTAAAGAGCAGATCGTAAAGATCCGCGAGACTGTCGGCGACGGCAAAGTACTCTGCGGCCTGAGCGGCGGGGTTGACTCTTCTGTTGTCGCAGCACTGCTGTATGAAGCGATCGGCGATCAGCTGATCCCGGTATTTGTCGACAACGGTCTGCTGCGCAAAGGCGAGCGCGAGCAGGTTGAGAATGTCTTTAAAGTACATTTGAAAGTGCCGTTGGTCACCGTCGATGCCGTCGATAACTTCCTGGGCAAACTCGCCGGTGTCAGCGACCCGGAGACAAAGCGCAAGATCATCGGGCATACGTTTATCGAAGAGTTCGAAGCCGAGGCTAAGAAGCACGACGGTATCAAGTTCCTTGCACAGGGAACGCTTTATCCTGACGTTATCGAGTCTATTTCGGTCAACGGACCTTCCGAGGTCATCAAATCGCACCATAATGTCGGCGGACTGCCGGACTGGATGGATTTTGAGCTGATCGAGCCGCTGCGCGAACTCTTCAAAGACGAAGTACGTGTTCTCGGCCATGAACTTGGCCTGCCTGATGCGCTGATCAACCGTCACCCGTTCCCGGGGCCGGGTCTGGCGATCCGTATTATGGGCGACGTCAACCCTGCGGACCTTGCACTGCTGCGTGAAGCGGATGTGATCTTGCTCGACGAGCTTAAAGCGAGCGGTTACTATACCCGTACATGGCAGGCGTTTGCCGTGCTTCTGAACGTCAAATCCGTCGGTGTCATGGGTGATAACCGTACCTACGACAACACGGTCTGTGTCCGTGTCGTGGAAGCGGTCGATGGCATGACGGCAACGTTTGCACACCTGCCGCATGACCTGCTTGAGCGTATCAGCCGCAGAATCATCAATGAAGTCGACGGCATCAACCGTGTCGTTTACGACATCAGTTCCAAGCCGCCGGCTACGATCGAATGGGAATAAAAAAACCTCCCATCTATCTTTTCTCCAAGACACCCCATCCGGGTGTCACCCATATTCCCCTTCTAGTCACCCGTCATTTTTTTCCTGCTATTGATTTTTCCGCTTACGACCTGATTATCGCTACTTCCAAAGAGGTATTCGTGTCGCTTGAGGCGATGCAGCCGGAGTGGAAGGCTATCCCTTTCCTGTGTATATCCGAAGCGACGGCGAAGGCTGCAAAAGATGCCGGCGTGAGGGTGGCCGACGCAGCGGAGGGGTATGGCACAAGTATCGAAGAGCGGGTCTTGCAGCAGCACGGAAGAGAAAAAATACTCTACCTGCGTGCGAAAGTAGTCGCATCGGATTTTGCACTCTCCTTGCGCAGTGCGGGAGTGGCGTTGGATGAAGCTGTCGTCTATGAGACCTCTTGCAACGCCGAAGTGCTTGGCGAGAGTATCGAAGAGGATGCTGTCCTGATCTTTACCTCACCCTCGGCCGTCGAATGCTTTTTATCCAAACAGACGCTCTTGCCGACACAGCATCTCATCGCCATCGGCGAGACGACCCGCGCCGCGCTGCCTGCGAAGAGAGAGGTCTTTATGCCGGAGAGACCTTCGGTCGCACTCTCTGTGGCACTTGCAAAGAAGCTCATCATAGGAGAGTAATATGTTTCGTATACTGTTTGGTTTGATAATCGCGATCTCTTGCCTGTCAGGGGGCAGTGTTGTCGTTCCCGGTGACGAAGCGTACTATAAAAGTGTTCACAACGAGATAGAGATCATCTATCCGCTGAGCAACCGTTCTGCGGCTGAGAAAGCGGCAGATCTGGAAACGAAGATCCATCAGCTTTATGCCCCATCTTTCGGCTTTGAGCTTGACAGCAGGCTCTATGTCGGACTTCTCTCCAGACGCAACCAGATCGCCAACGGTTTTTCGACGCAGTTCCCGTTCAATATGCAGATGAACTACATTGGCGGTACGTCACATGTGGACTACTTCGGTTCCCGTTCATGGCTTGAGACGCTGCTTTACCATGAGGGGGCGCACAACTACCACCTTAATGCGAAAAAGAGTGCGGTGTCGCGTGCTCTGCACAGTGTCGTCGGAAATGTCGGGGTGCTTATACTGCCGATTATGCTGCCGGTGTTTACGCATCCGAACATCATGGAGTCTTCCTTTTTGCTCGAGGGAAACTCGGTACTCAACGAGTCGTGGCATGACAACGGCGGACGCCTTTACAGCGGACGTTTAAAAGCCTTGACAATGATGCAGGCCAAAGCGGGTTACATCACCCCGAGACGGCAGTTCAACGCGACACTCGATTTCCCGTACAGCGAGCGTTTCTACATCGTCGGCGGCTTCTTTCAGCTCTACCTTGCCGAGCGTTTCGGACTGGAGAAGACCAACCGTTATTTCTGGAACTATTCGGCTTCGTGGCTCTGGCCGTTTCGCACGAACACGATCTTCCGCAATACGTTTGGGATAGGTTTTGAAGAGGCTCTGCGTGATTTTAATGCCCACCTGCAGGCAGAACTGGACTCCTTTAGGGCCAGCGAAGCGGTGTCGGTAGCTTCATCGCAGTTTTTCACGCCGCTGAATGCAAACGGCAACGAGATCTTTTTTCTGACAAGCGATGCCCTTAGGGCCCCGGAACTGCTGCGTTTTGACAAGCAGACCAAGAGTCTCCAGAAAGAACGCGGCAGCTGGGGCAGCGGCAAAGTGCTGCTGAAAGATGGTGAGTACCTGACCCAGCACAGTTTTCCCACGGGCGTGAGTATGATAGAGCAGGGGCTCTTTGACAGTGATGGTTTTTTGCATGACGAGAGCGGTTCAAAACTGGTGCAGGGGTGGCTGAAAGACGGCAGGGCGGTCTATTTCGATGTTGCGTCCTCCTTTGACGAACCGCAGCTCTATGTCGGTGATACATTCTATGCACAGGTGAACTCGTCGGTCCATATCGATGCGGATGACAATCTCTACTATTTTGTACAAAAGGGCAATGTACGGACCATCTACAAGAATAAAACGGCACTCTTTTCGCTAAACGACTACTACGCAACGCTCTGCGATGTCGGGAGTGACGGGGCGGTCTATTTTATCGCCAACTCTTCGGTCGGGTCGTCACTGTACCGTTTTGACGGAGAGACCAGACGCGTCGTTCAGGCCGACAATATCGTCGATGCACGGCTCATCAACGGCGATGAGGTGATGCTGGCAACAGTCGAAGCCGACCGTTACAGTTACCGTATCGCGAAGATGCAAGGGCGTGCCGAACTCCCGTATGAACGCCGCCTCTTTTTTGAGGATAAACCCTATTTCGGTAGTGTCCATGTCCGCTCAGAAGCGCCAGTTAAAGTAGTGGAAGAGAAGCCTTACACGGCGCCGCTGGATATGCACTACAGTGCGCTTTACCCCTATGTAGGCTATGACAGCGAAGCGGGAGTGGTGTTTGATCTGCAGGCGGTTTTTTCTGATCCGCTGCTGCAGAACAGCTTTGGAGTGTTTGCACAGCGTACCTATGAGGAGCGGACAGTTGCAGGGCTCTTTTATGAAAACGATGCGACGCTGCTGGAGTTTGGTCTGCAGGGGTATGGGGTGCTTGAGCATAACGAAACATCGCCTGAACGCTACTTTGGAGGGGGTGCGTATGTTAACCTGCCGCTGATACGCAAAGGCTACCTTTCGGGTGATGCGACGCTGCGCTATGCACTGGAGGACCTCAATGCGACACGTCAGCCTCTGAGCCTCTCTTTTGTCGTTGAGCAGACGAAGTATTTCGGCAAGAGCATGTATGCCAACAGTATTAACCGTTTGGAGCTCTACGGGGTAAGGGACCGTAACACGACACTCTATGGCGGACGGTATGATTTCAGGCATGACCTGCCGTGGGAGTTCTATGTCGGTGCGGGTGCACAGTATACGCACAGCGATGTGACAACAGGGGGTGAAGAGCGGGGCGTCAGAGTCAGCAGTTATGAGGAGAGCAGAGACTTTGGCGACCCTTCGACCATCGTGATGCCGAGTCTGCGCGAGACGCGTTACTGTAAAAGTGCCGCCATGGGAGAACTGTCGCTGAAAAAAGTCATTAACCTGAAAAAGTACTTCTTTACGTTTCCTTTTTCCCTGCGGCGCGAATCGCTCTACACGACCTACCGTTATTATGAGCTCGAAGCGTTTTCGCGGCTGAAAGAGTCCTATAACGAGGTGACTGCAGGGCTTACCCTTGACATACTCGGATTTAACAAGTTTCCCGTACCTATAAGTTTTGAATATATTTATAATGACAACCTGCCTGAAAACGAGCGTATTAGGGTGCTTTTGGGCGTTTCCTTTTAAGTTTTTATGCTGTATAATTTCTCTTAAGCCTGGGTGGTGCGACTACTCGCATTCAGGGGGTTCTACATATTCACTTAGCGGACTACGTAGATACCTTTGTGTGTCGGCAATCTCGCTTGAGACTTCGGTCGAGAGACTGCCGCCTAATAAGGTGCTCGCTTCGCTTTTTTTAGGCTTTGAGAACCAAAGCTTACTGCGGAACGGCCACCCGGACTTAATCGAGGGTTGATGCAATGCTGCGTTGGCAGTTTTGCTTGAACACTGCTTCAAACACTTCAATGACCCTGAAGGGTTCCTCAAAATATTATCACGGAGAATTAAGAATGAATGTACTCATAGTCGGTAGTGGCGGACGTGAATATTCTATCGGGCGTGCGATGAAAAATGACAGCGCCGTCGATAAGCTCTATTTTGCACCGGGCAACGGCGCAACGGATCAGCTGGGTGAAAACCTCACCATCAAAGAGTATAACGAACTGGCTGATTTCGCCCTTGCAAACAGTATCGATTTGACGGTAGTCGGACCGGAAGCACCGCTGACAGAAGGCATTGTGGATATCTTCAAGGCGAAGGGACTTACCATCTTCGGCCCGTCCAAGCAGGCGGCACAGCTGGAGGGTTCAAAAGTCTATATGAAAAACTTCCTGGCCAAGTACAACATCCCTACGGCACGCTACATCGAGACGGACCATATCGAGACGGCATTCAAGTTCATCGATACGCTGCCGACACCGGTCGTCGTCAAGGCGGATGGTCTCTGTGCAGGCAAGGGTGTCATCATCGCCATGACGCATGATGAGGCGAAGCAGGCGACGTCGGAGATGCTGAGCGGGAAATCTTTCGGCGATGCGGGCAAGAAAGTGATCATCGAAGAGTTCCTTGACGGTTACGAGCTCTCGATGTTCGCTATCTGTGACGGTAAAGACTACATTCTCCTGCAGGCGGCGCAGGACCACAAACGTTTGATGGACAACGACGAAGGTCCGAACACAGGAGGTATGGGCGCTTATGCTCCGACACCACTGGTGAATGACGAGATCTATCAGAAGGTCAAAGAGCGCGTTATCCGCCCGACACTTGACGGTATGCAGGCAGAGGGCGCACCGTTCGAGGGCGTACTCTTCATCGGCATCATGGTGGTCAACGGCGAGCCGATCACTCTGGAGTTCAATGTCCGTTTCGGCGATCCGGAGTGCGAGATCCTGATGCCGCTTATGAAGACACCGGCAAGCGAACTTTTCTATAAAGCCGCGACGAAGCAGCTCGATACGCTCAATGTCGAGTTTTATGACAAGTATGCCGTCGGTGTGGTCATGGCAAGCCGTGATTACCCTTATAAGGGCTCCGAACCTGCCGAGATCGTCGTGGATGAGATCGTACATGAAGAGATCGCGGCAAATACGCATATCTCCTATGCAGGGGTGAGCAAGGAAGATGAGAAGCTCTATGCGACAGGCGGACGTGTACTGGTCTGCGTCGGTATGGGCGAGAGCATCAAAGAGGCACGTGACCGTGCCTATATGCTTTGCGGCCAGGTCCATTTTGCCGGTAAAAAGTTCCGTACCGACATCGCCTATCAGGCACTGTAAGTCTTAGCATGAATGAAGAGATCGCACAGTTGCTTGACCGCGAACAGCTGCAGCTTGCCACGACGCAGAAGAGGGCTTTTGCATTTGTCATCGATGAGGTGCTGATCTCGTTTCTGCTCGTCATCATGGTCTGGGATGCATTCAGTGCGGCCAAGACGCTTGAAGAGATGATCTATGTCAGCAACGCTTTTGTATTGGAGTTTTTTGCCGTCAAGATCGCCTACCAGACATTCTTCACCATGCAGTACGGTGCGACGCTTGGGAAGATGGTGATGAAGATACGCGTTGTGGAGATAGCGACACTGGACAATCCGACTATTATCTGCGCACTTAACCGGGGAGTTTTCCGGGTTGTCAGCGAAATACTGATGTACCTCGGATTTGTATGGGGTATGCTCGACCCCGCACGCCAGACATGGCATGATAAAACTGCACGGACACTGGTCGTCGATGTATAGATTCTGGCTGCTGATCTGGTTACTGTGTAGCGGCGCATCGTACGCTGCAGAGAATATTGAACTCTACGGAGAGAGCATCGAATCGTGTCAAAACGTCAGTGTCGCAAAGGGCGGTGTCCTGGTCTTTTACCAGGAGTACTACCTCAGTGCCGATGAAGCACGCTATGACCGCGAAACGGGAGAGCTCGAGCTTCAGGGCAACATCACCATGATGAAAGCCAACACGTTCCACGCCATGGGTGAGTATATGAAGCTCGATATCCAGAAGAAAGAACAGCATCTTGAGCCGTTTTTTCTTCTGGATAAAATCAGCCGTGTCTGGATGAGTACCAAAGAAGCCGATGCATTGAAAGATGATTTTGACCTGAGCGGGGGGATGCTTTCGGGGTGTAATCCGACAGACCCGTTCTGGAAAATTCATTTCGGAAGTTCCGATTACAACAGTGAGACGAAATGGATGAACATCTATCATGCGCGTCTTCATATCTACGATATCCCGCTGTTTTACGTTCCGTACTTCGGCTACTCACTCGATACCAGCCGCCGTTCGGGTCTGCTGACACCGTCACTGGGTGTCTCCAGCTCGGAAGGCTTCTTCTTTCAACAGCCTCTGTATATTGTACTGAGCAACAGCTCGGACCTTGAGCTGAAGCCGCAGTTCCGCACCGAGCGCGGGAACGGGCTCTATACGACCCTGCGGTTTGTTGACTCGAACAGTTCATTCGGAACAATCCGCGGCGGTGTTTTTCAGGAGCATGAGAGCTATGCCAAGAGCTATGCCCTGGCAAATAAAGAGCACTACGGTTACAGCATTGACTATGAGAACCACCGGTTTTTACAGGAGTGGTTCGGCATGGAGGTAGCAGGCCAGTCAGGGCTTTTTACCGATATTACCTGGATGAACGATGTCGATTATCTTAACCTTGAAGACAACGACGAGACGAAGAATATCACCTCCAACCAGATCTTTTCGCGTATTAACCTTTTTTACAATACCGAAGAGGACTATATCGGGACCTACTTCAAGTACTTTCTCGATCTGAGCAAGCAAGACAACAGTGACACGATCCAGAATCTGCCTATTGTGGAGTACCACCATTATCTCGAGACACTGATGGACAACTTCGTCATTTACAATTTCAGTGTAAATGTGAACAACTACTACCGCGAGACCGGTAAAACGGCGGTTCAGGGCAGTGTTGATCTGCCGATAATGGTGCAGACATCGCTCTTTGACGACTATCTCGACCTTAGCTACAAAGCGCAGCTTCATGGACGTTATATTACATTCTCGGGAGAGGGTGACCCGCTCTACTCAGGCCATTACCAGAGCGGACTCTACGGGAAGAACTACCATACGGTCGATGTCGGTACCTACCTGGCAAAAGGGTATGACGGGTTCTCGCATGCCGTTGCTTTGAATGCAGTCTACCTGAAAGACGGGGACGATTATCGCAGCGGCTATTACAAGAATGAAGAGGCGAACTGCAGCATCACCTCCGGAGAACTTGAGCCGTGCGAATATTACAATATCAGCGGGATAGACGAAAAGACCGCACTGCAGTTCACGCAATATCTTTTTGATCAAGACGGTGAGCAGGTACTCTATCACAGGCTATCGCAGGCGTTCTCCTATGACTCGGCAACGGAGCGTTTAAGCGAGCTGGAAAACGAGCTGGAGTACCAGATAAACAAGACGCTCTCGTACTACAACAATACTTTTTTTAACCATCAGCGCAATATCGTAACAAAGGCGCTGAATGCGTTGCGCTATAATGATGAAGAGATAACGCTCAGGCTTGATCACCTTTATGAGAATCAGACAGAGAATACGCAGAGTGTGCGTGCGAGTTATATGACCGGCAGAGTCGAATACCGGTTTGACCGCCATTACCGCTATTTCGCGGGATATGCGTATGATTTTGAGAATCTGTTGAAAAAAGGTGCAGAGATCGGGTTTATGTATACCAAACGGTGTTGGGATTTCGGATTGCGTTATGTTGAGAACCGCCGTCCGATCCTGACCGATACGGCGTCCTCATCCGTATATGACAAGTATGTCTATTTTACGATCATGCTCAAACCGATCGGCGGTTCCGAATTCAGCTATAAACTCGGTAATCTGCTGGAAGGTTCATGATGCTATTGGATTCGTCCGTTTGGACGCAGGTACAGAGATTAAGGGTATTAAAACAGAGGCTGGTATGAAAAAAGTATATTTTAAAGATCGTCATGACGCCGCTGTGCAGCTCAAAGAGCAGCTTCCGCTGGAGAGACTGAAGTCTGAAAAGTGGCATCTGGTCGCTGTCTCTTCAGGCGGATTGGCATTGGCCGAACAGATGAATGAACGGTTGAAACTCCCCATCGATTTCCTTTTTACAGAGGCCATCTATGCACCTCAGAACTCAGAGTGTGAGATCGCGCGGGTAAGCGAGACCGAAGAGATCGTCATGATCGACAATCTTGTCAACTCCTTTGATATACAGGTGGATTACATCTACGGAGAGGCGAGCCGAAAACATGAAGAGAAAATCCTCAGCAAGGTTTACCGCTACCGCAAGGGACGGCATTTTGAACTGATGCACGGTAAAACAGTCCTTTTGATGGATGAAGGGTGCGAGACCGGCCTGAAGATGATGACGGCGATCAAGACCATTATGGCAATGCGCCCCAAAGCGGTCTATATCGCCGTACCGGTCCTGCCGCTGGATGTACTTGAAAGCCTTGAGCCGTTGGTTGATGATATCTTTTATATTCAGGATATTGAGGATTTTGTTCAGACAACAAGTTACTACACGTCGCTCGAAACAGTTGACGAAAATAAAATAGAAGCCATATTGGGAGAAAAATAGTGCAAACAGAAATTAAGATCGACTTTGAGAACAAGACGGAAGAGTACGGATTCAGCAAAGTCGCACGACAGGCAAACGGCGCGGCATGGTTAAAATGCGGAAACACGGTCATTCTGGCGACGGTAGTCATTGACGAGACGGAGTTTGTCAGCGATGACTTCCTGCCGTTGACGGTACAGTATATCGAGAAGACCTATGCGGCGGGCAAGTTCCCCGGCGGTTTTTTCAAGCGTGAGACCAAACCGAGTGATTTCGAGACCCTGACATCACGCATCGTCGACCGCTCTTTGCGCCCTATTTTCCCTAAAGGCTTCGGCAACCCGATTCAGATTACCGTCATGGTCCTTAGTGTGGACAATGATGCTGACCTGCAGGTCCTGGCGCTCAATGCGGCATCTGCCGCACTTTTCGTCTCCGATATCGACCTTTCGAACTCTGTAACGGCAGTGCGTGTCGGAAAAATAGACGGCGAACTGGTGATCAACCCGACTGCCGAAGCATTGAAGCAGAGTACGCTTGACCTTTACCTCGCAGGTTCCAAAGAGGACATGCTGATGATCGAGATGCGCTCGCAGAGAAGTATGGAGAGCGAGATGATCACGGCGCCGATGGTCGATCCGATGATCGATCCGATGCTGACGGCGGAGACGATGATGAGTCACCGTTCCAATGCATTGAGCGAAGATGAGCTCATTGAGGTGCTTGCACAGGCTCAGGGTTATCTTAAAGATGCAAACAGTGCGTATGAGGCGGCATTTAAAGGTTATGCCAAAGAGCCGATGCCGCTTGAGTGTCAGCTTCACAGTACCAATGAGGAGATGGCGGCATATGTCCGTGAAAAACATATGGCCGAGATCGGTGCGGCGGTCAAACAGATGGCAAAAAGCGAGCGAAGCACGGCTTTGCGTACACTGCGCAAAAGCATCATGCCCGAAAACCCCGAGTGGGATGAGTATGAGCTCAAAGGTGCCATCGAGAAGGTGAAGCGCGAGTATGTCCGCTCGCAGATCCTTAATGAGCGTGTCCGTGCGGATGGCCGTGCGCTGAATGAAGTGCGCCCGATCAGCATCGAGACCAATGTTCTGCCTTCTGCGCATGCATCGTGCCTCTTTACACGCGGCCAGACGCAGGCACTTGTCATTTTGACCATCGGCGGCGGTAAAGATGCACAGATGTTCGAGAGCCTGACAGATACGGCAACGCAGAACGAGAGTTTTATGGTGCATTACAACTTCCCGGGGTTCAGTGTCGGCGAACCTACACCGGTGGGCCCTCCGCGCCGTCGCGAACTGGGTCACGGAAACCTGGCCAAACGTGCGCTTGAAGCGGCCTTGGTCGAGAGCGGCCAGACACTTCGCCTGGTCTCGGAGATCCTGGAGTCGAACGGCTCTTCGTCAATGGCAACGGTCTGCGGCGGTTATATGGCACTGCGCGCGGGTGATATCGAGATGAGCGATGTCATCGCCGGCGTGGCGATGGGAATGGTACAGCAAGAGGGCAAGTATGCCATCCTGACCGATATCATGGGGCTGGAAGACCATGATGGCGATATGGACTTTAAAGTGACCGGTTCCAAAGAAGGTATTACGGCATTGCAGATGGATATCAAACTTGGGGGTATCAGTCTTGAAGTCCTCAAAGAAGCACTCTATCAGGCAAAAGAGGGGCGTGCGCATATTATTGACATCATGCTTGAATCGGAAGCGTCTATCGAGTTGAATGAGAGCCTGCCGAGTTCTGATCTGTTCCATATCAACCCCGAAAGTGTCGGTGACATCATCGGCCAGGCAGGCAAGACGATACGCGAGATAATCGAGAAGTTTGAAGTCGCGATCGATATCGACAGAAAGAAGGGACATGTCAAAGTCTCCGGCAAGAACAAAAAAGGCGTGAAAGAAGCGCGCGCACACATCGAGACCATCGCATCCGCTCCAAAGCCGGAAAAGGTGGAGTATAACGTCGGCGACGTCGTCAAAGGGAAAGTGAAGAAGATCGTCGATTTCGGTGCGTTTATCGAGCTGCCGGGCGGTATTGACGGGCTGCTGCATATCTCCAAGATCTCGGCTGAACGTGTTTCGCGTGTCGAGGATGTCTTGAGTGTCGATGAAGAGATCGAGGTGGAGATCCTTGAATTTAAAGGAAACAAGATCAGTTTGGGCCGGGCTAAGTAATTTTTTAGCCTCCATTGTTTATAATTCGGCCACGAAGTGATTAGTAGGGAAATAGAGGCATTTATGTCTGTATTGGCGCTCTTTTGTAAAGTGCGTTTACGCTATCCGAACAGACTTTGTAAAACAAACTAATTTACGGAGATCACAATGAAAAAAATTCTTTTTCTAATGGTTGCTCTTACTGCTGCTGCATTCGCTGCTGAAGCTGAAGTTGCAAACCAGACACTTAAAGCATACTCAATGATCGCTGCAGGTGTTGGCCTTGGTTTGGCTGCACTTGGTGGTGCTATCGGTATGGGTCACACTGCTGCTGCTACTATCGCTGGTACTGCACGTAACCCAGGTCTTGGCGGTAAGCTAATGACTACGATGTTCATCGCTCTTGCAATGATCGAAGCACAGGTTATCTATACATTGGTAATCGCGCTTATCGCTCTTTACGCTAACCCGTTCCTGGGCTAAGCTGAAAAGCACCCTCGTCGGAGGCTCCTGCCTCCGTCTTTTCTTTTTAAAACTGCGCACGTGGTGGAACGGTAGACACGCTACCTTGAGGGGGTAGTGCCTTACGGGTGTGGGAGTTCAAATCTCCCCGTGCGCACCATCTTTTATTTCTCAACTTCCAAAACCTACATTTTCAATCTCTTTTACAGTAAAATGAACCTATGAAATATTTTTTATGCTTTTTGTGTAATCTCTCTGTGGATCAACAATGAGACGCCTCTTCTTTTTTATAATCTTCATAGTGAACGCAGCACTGCTAGCCGAAAGTTTTGCACAGATAGAGCGCCGGCGTGAACAGTACCTGAGCAATCCGGGCTATCTTGTCGTCCCGGCACCGTATTCGCTCGCGGGCATCGGCAGCGGGGTCATGGTCCTGGGTATGGCCAACAATATCTACGAAACACAGAGTGATGTCATGCTGTTTGGCATCGGCGGAGATATCGGCGGGTACGGCTTCGGGGTAAGAGACCTCTATCTTGTCGATAAGCATTTTAAAGTCGAGTTGCTTCACAGCAGTTTTGACAAAGCGTCGTTCCAGAGCTATTCCACCCGCGGTATGGAGTCGGCCAATGACACGTACATCAATATAGAGATCGCACGCATGAAGTTCACTGCGCTTCGCTCTACCCTCTCTTTTTATGAAAAGATGCTCGAGTTTTACGCCATGGCATATCTCAACAGCTACCGGCTAGAAAGCCTCAAAGACAAAGACGGCAATACGATCCTGGACGCATCGCAGAGCAAGACGCAATCGGGCGAGATCTATATCGGCGGGTTTATGCTGGACTATACCGATGACAGGCAGGACCCGCGCAGAGGTGTGCGCCTTGATGCGAGTATAGACTATGCGCCTAAAGATGACGGGAGCAGCCCTGACTATTATGTCAGCAGTTACAACCTTACAGGCTACCTTCCCCTGGGCAGAAGCAGTACATGGGTCTTTAACGTGTTCGGCTCTGATGCCCATGTCATGCGTAAGGGAGAGACCGACTACGATACGCTGGCTGCAGATATGGGACTCGACTGCGCAGCGATAACGGACCCTGATGAGCAGCAGCAGTGTGAGAGTTATATTAACAACGCCATTGCCGCAAACACCTATGGGACGTCGACGTCACTGGGTGGCCGAAGCAGGCTGCGCTCATACATACAAGGGCGCTTCTCGGGGGCGCACACTTCATTTGTCGGTACGGAACTGCGCTGGAACATCACCGATGAGGCGACGCCGTTTGACCTGTGGTTTATGAAAGATATCCGCACCGGTATACAGAGTGCCTTGTTTTACGAGACGGGAAGCGTATCGGAAAGTATGTCGAAACTCTGGAAGAGCAGCCGTCAGAGTTACGGTATCGGCTTACGTATGATCACTGCATCGGGACTTGTCTACAGGCTTGATATGGCTAACGGAGACGAGGGTTCGGAAATGACGCTTATCATCAATTACCCGTGGGAACTTTTTTAGATTTTATCGCCTGAAGTGAAGGTAAATAACGCAATCTCATAGAGAGGATTATCCTGTATGAAACGCGTTGACCATAAAAGAAACATCCTGTAAAGTTCTTCCTGCTTTTGCTTAAAACCCATCTCAAATATTCATAAATGTAATAAAATTGTGATATTAGAAAAGGGAGCAATGTATGTTTTCACAATGGATGAATGGCTTGAGCATTCGTAAAAAAATAAACTACCTGATCACTATCGTCACCATATCGGTCATCGGTGCAGCGATCTTTGTCTTCTTTGCACTGCAGAGTATAGAACGTCAGTACCATACGCTGCAAGAGAACGGGACCGAGGGGGTTTTGCATACGCTTGAGATCGAAAAAGAACTTAACTATATCAGCCGCACGATGCGGGACATCATGCTCGGCGGAAGTTATGAAAAGAATATGCAAAAGCTTGAAGCGAAGATCACGGTCATACGCGAAACATTTGACGCTCTTGAAGAGCATATAACCGACACGGCATCGCAAACGGTTGTGGCCGAGGCAAAGCAGAGCACGATGCTGTTCCTGGATAACTCTTTGAAGCTGATGCGATCGTTGACTGCCGAAGAGATAGCAGCTGACAGGGATAATATCTATGCCCTGTACAAAAAGACATTGACGCCCTATGCCAATACTTCAAGAGAAGCTTTTACAAAAGTCGTAACGCTTAAAAACGATGCCTTGGGTGCGGCAACAGCCTCGATGGATGCCGAACTCTCTTTCTATAAAGGGTTCGTCCTCTTCGCGGGTATACTTGTCGCATTTATTATTTTCATTCTTGCGACGATGTTGCGTATATCGACTACCAGAGCGCTGTCAGCATTTACGGAGCTTTTCAAAAAAGCGGCTGAGGGCAACTTCGATAATGCTTCCATCGATACCTCCGCAAGGACCGAACTGGGTATCATGGGCGCTGCTCTGGAGCGTTTGATCATACAGATAGAGACCTTTATCAATGAGATAAACCTCTCTATCAGCAACGCGACCAAAGGTGAGTTCTCACGTGAGATCTCCAGCAAGGGGATGAGCGGCGAGTTTGTCAATGCGATCGAGAACATCCGCAGCAGTATCGTCCTTATGCAGGAGCAGGAGCAGAAGAAACGCGATGATGCGCTGAACTCGGAACTGAGCAAACTCATCGTTGGTGTGACAGAGAGTTTCGGGGCGATTCAGCAAAACCTGATGAACAATATCAGCGGCCTCAAGGAGGTGACGAGTGCGACAAAAGATGCGGCGACGCTCTCGGATGAGAGCCGTCAGAACATCGCAGGTATTGTCGAAGAGCTTGAGACGCTGACCCAGCAGGTTCTGACCAATAATGAATCCATCGGCAACCTCGCACAGCAGGCGGGTGAGATTACGTCGGTCATCGAGTTGATCACCGACATTGCAGACCAGACCAACCTGCTTGCGCTCAATGCGGCTATAGAAGCGGCACGCGCAGGTGAACACGGAAGAGGCTTTGCTGTTGTGGCCGACGAGGTACGCAAACTGGCCGAACGTACACATAAAGCGACCGGCGAGATCTCGATCTCCATCAAAACCCTGCAACAGGAGATGAGCGACATACAAGGCAGTGCCGAAGCGATGAGTCATATTGTTGAGAAATCCAGCAGTCAGATCGTCGATTTTGAGCAGACGCTGATCAGACTGAACGAGAACTCTTCGCAGATCGTCGCATCATCTTATCGTATGGAAAACGGTGCCTTCATCGTATTGGCGAAGATAGACCATATACTCTATAAATCCCGTGCATATAACAGTATTATGATGCGTGAGCAGCAGCTGCAGGTTTTGAGTCCGCAGGAGTGCCGTCTGGGTCAATGGTATGAGGATGAAGGGAAGCGGCGCTTTGGCAAGATGAATCAATACCGCCTGATGAAAGCACCGCACGAGAACGTCCATGAGTATGCCAATAAAAATATGCAGTATCTTCAAAGCGGTTCTGCAGAGGAGTGCCTGACGCATTCAGATGAGATCCTCACGAACTTTGGACGCATGGAGGAGGCGAGCGAAGAGCTGTTCGCCGCCATGGACGGTATGCTTGCAGCGTATGAGTAGCAGGCTATAATATCACTAAAGTATCACAGAGTGTGATAAATATGGGTTATATTGTTGTATTATAATTATTTTCTAACCTTTTTGATGTAATACTATTTTTAGAGTAAAAGTTAATATGACTTCTACTTTCCATACCCCATTAATGTGAACTGGTTCAGCTCCTGTGTATACGTTTGTACATTTCTATACTCCATACTCCTAAACGCATACATTTTGAACCAGCTCGTTCCCAGTATTTTAATTCTTTACGCTTTTTTGCACAGTTATACGGACAGTTGTTTTACATGCATGTTGAAGCATATTATTATAAATAGAGGCGTCTATGAGCGCTATTTTTAAGAGAGGGCGAGGCAAATAAGTCTTATTATAGCCCGCATGTGATATATTTTACTTTCTATCTTATGATAACTATTTTACAGAGATGACAACGGGGACAGTATGAACACATATATTAAAAACCAGGTACGCGCATCGGCCGAAACCAAACAGAAGATTTTAGAAGATGAGACACTTATCGCATTGATCGCCGAAGTGGGTGCGAAGTGTGTGGAACTCTATAAGAACGGGAAGAAGACGCTGCTTGCGGGTAATGGCGGTTCGGCGGCAGATGCGCAGCATATCGCGGCGGAACTCGTGGGCCGTTACGGGTTTGACCGTCCATCCATCCCCTCCATCGCACTTACGACGGACAGCTCCAACCTGACGGCTATCGGCAATGACTACGGTTATGACAAGGTCTTTTCCCGTCAGCTTGAGGGCATGGGAAGCGAAGGGGACCTCTTTATCGGCATCTCGACTTCGGGCAACTCGCAGAATATCGTCAATGCCTTTGAATCGGCTAAGACAAAAGGGGTGACAACGGTCGCACTTGTCGGACGCGACGGCGGAAAGATGGCGCAACTGGCTGACTATGCGATCATCGTACCTTCGAATGATACCCCGCGTATTCAGGAGTCGCATATCCTTATCGGGCATATCCTGTGCGACATCATCGAAAAAGAACTCTTTGGTGACGGCGTAGGTGAATAAGGCACTTTTCCTTGACCGTGACGGGGTGATAAACGTCGAGAAGAACTATCTGCACCGGCGTGAAGATTTCGAGTTTATTGACGGTATCTTCGACGTCTGCCGTCACTACACCGCGCTTGGTTATATCATCATTGTCGTGACCAACCAGTCTGGAATCGCCCGCGGCTATTACAGCGAAGCCGATTTCGCCGCCTTGAGCGAATGGATGGTAGGCGAATTCAAAGCAGAGGGCATTACGGTCGCGGCGGTCTATCACTGCCCGCACCATCCCGAACACAGCGGTGCATGTGAGTGCCGCAAGCCGATGCCGGGGATGCTGCATGCTGCGGCGCAGGAGCATGATATCGACCTGGAAGCGTCACTGCTCATCGGCGATGCGGAACGCGACATCCAGGCGGCTTACGCTGCCGGACTTAAAACAGCCTACCTTTACGATCCCGAGCACAAGTGCGGCGAAACAGCCGCTACCGCAACGCTTACATCCTTGAGAGAACTGCTGTGACCATCATCAACACGGGCGGTACCTTTAACAAGCGCTACGATCCGGTCAGCGGAGAGCTGTTCGTTCCCGAAGACAACCTTGCCATAGAGTCCATCGTAGCACGTTTTACCTACCCGCTTGTACTCAAAGGGATGATCTTTAAAGATTCACTGCAGATGAACGCGGATGACCGGACGATGCTTGGCGAAGAGCTCGCCGCATTGAGCGACCCCGTAGTGGTCATCGTGCACGGTACCGATACGATGGATCTGAGTGCGGAGTATCTTGCATCCCTTGCACTGAACAAGGTCGTGGTGCTTACCGGTGCCATGGTGCCTTACAGCATAGACCCTGTCGAAGCGACGGCCAATCTGTCGATGGCGATAGGTTTTGTAAAAGCCGCGGAACATAAGGGTGTCTACATCTGCATGCAGGGCATTGCCGTTGCGCATAACCAGGTAAAGAAAAACAGAGAGACGGGGAAGTTTGAACGTGTCTGATATTGCATGCGATCACTGCCATCTGGAGTTTGCCGAGTCGGTGATGATCGAGGAGAACGGTAAGCACTTCTGCTGCAAGGGGTGCCAGGGTATCTACCATCTGCTGCGCGACGAGGGGCTTGATACCTTTTATGCCAAGATGGGGGATACGACGCTTCAGCCGCCGAGTGCGCAGTACGAGAGTTCGGAGAACTTTAACTCGCCTGCTTTCTATGAGCGTTTTGTCACGACCGACAGTGACGGTTTTCATGAAGTCTCGCTGATCATCGAGGGTATTCACTGCGCGGCGTGCGTCTGGCTGAACGAGAAAGCCCTGCACAAGATGGAAGGGGTGGTCGAGGTTCACATCAACTACACCAACAACAAAGCGCGCATCGTCTGGGCCGACCATATCGTCAAACTCTCCGCCATCATCGATATGATCCGTGCTATCGGCTACGATGCTTTCCCGTATGATCCCGCACTGCAGGAAGCGCATGCCAACAAGACACGCAAAGAGTACTACTACCGTATGGCTGTAGCGATATTCGGTGCGATGAACGTCATGTGGATCGCCGTGGCACAGTATGCAGGCTACTTCAGCGGTATCACGCAGGAGATGAAGACGATACTCAACGTCGCCGAGTGGATACTCTCTACGCCGGTACTGTTCTACAGCGGCTGGGTCTTTTTCAGGGGTGCATGGTTCGGCATCAGAAACCGCATTGTGAACATGGATATCCTCGTAGCGACGGGGGCGACATCGACCTATCTCTACTCCATCTACATCACCCTCTTCGAGAAGGGTGAGGCCTATTTCGACTCGGTGGCGATGATCATTACGTTCGTCCTCATAGGAAAGTTCCTTGAGGTACTGAGTAAAAAGAGTGCGGCTGACACGCTCGATATCGCCAGCAGGCATATCCCCAGTGAAGTCAACGTCATCAAAGAGGGGCAGGTGATACCGCTCAATGTCAATGATGTCAAAGTGGGTGATATGATCATGCTGCGTTCGGGCGAGAAGGTCGCGGTCGATGGCCTCCTGCGCGAAGGAGAGGGAAGCTTTGATGAGTCAAGTCTGACGGGGGAGAGCGACCCGATCTATAAAAAGAGGGGCGACACGATCATCAGTGGCACGGTGAACCTCGAAGCGGTGATCAAGTATGAAGCGACCAGAGACTTCGCCCACTCGACCATCGCGAACCTTGTCTCTCTGCTCGAGTCTTCGATGCGCAAAAAGCCCCGTATCGAGCAGCTGGCCAACCGCCTCTC
>JBFEWT010000153.1:0-4273 GCA_041546225.1 Sulfurimonadaceae bacterium | reverse complement strand
ATTGAAGCGTTCTGTGCTTGATGCAGGTGTGAGCCGCAATGCGGTAAGCATCGTCGGCGAGTTCGATGCAAGTACCAATACGATCGTGGCATCCGAGTTTAAAGCTCCGCCGCCACCGAAAAAGTCATTCTTTAAAGGGTGCCTCTAACCAGGGGCGTCCATAGTACATAAGCAAACTACACACACGAAACAGAGGATTGATCATCTATGGATAAAGAATACCGGTTATATATTTATGCTTTTTTGTCACGGATCATGAGTGACATCGCCGATCGCCGTTTTATTGCCGACCTCCGGAATAATACACAACTGCTCGAGCTGATCGGCGAAGAGACGGTGGCGTGGTTTTCGAAAAACGATGACGACGCCATTTTAGATGCACTGAACACGGATTTTACATCGATGTTCATCCTGAACACGCAACCGGTTGAATCTTTCGTTTTGGATGCGAAGAACGAGACGCTTGTCGGTCTTCAGAACCCTGTCATGGCCTTCTACTTTAACCATGGCTTCGAGGTCAATATGGACCAGACGGAGATCGTCGCACCTGATCACCTTGCCGTGGAGTTTGCATTCATGCAGACGCTTGTCTACCGCAATGAAGAGGAGCCGCAGTTCGCTTTTATTGACCAGCACCTTATCCAGTGGGTCGTACCGTATATGATGGGAATGCGTTCCATGGCGGATACGCCCTTTTACCGGGATATCTGTGATTTCATCATCGAGTTTTTAAGCGCTGATTACGAGTACCTGGCGAAGGCATCCAATGGCAACTAGTTTTGTCCAGAAAGCGAACCTGTTTGCCTACAGCGGCACCGATTGTCTGCGTAATGACTATTACCATAACGACTGTACGCTCTGTATCGACATCTGTCCCGAAAACGCATTTCATATCGTCCGTAACAAACTGACGCTCTTCGACAATGAATGCATCGAGTGTGCGGCCTGTATCGGCGGATGTCCGAGCGAAGCACTCAGTATCGAGACGTTTGACCCTAATGCGTTCAGTGTCGCCTATAAAGAGCAGGAAGAGACTCTCTTGTCGTGTAAAAAGAATACACCTTGTCTTGGGGTATTTGACGCGCATCATCTCCTGACAATGGCGCTTCGTGCAGAAAATGCACCGGTGTGCGACATGGCGCACTGTGAAGAGTGTGCGATCAACAAAGAGCAAAAGGTAGAAACGCGCATTCGCGAGTCGATTGCCACGGCAAACCGATTTCTCGAAGAGACCGGGTTAGCCAAACGTATCGAAACCGTAGAAGAGAAACCTGAAGAGAATGCACGGCGCGCACTCTTTAGAAAAGCGCTTGACAAAGTAAAAGAGAGTGCAGAGAACACCCCTGAGGAAGAGAGCTTGACTGCGCAGTACCACAAGCGCCAGGATACGGACATGCCGCTGAAGCATGTACTGCTGAAGAACTCCATCAAAGAGAACATAGAATCCTTTGCCAAGACCTCGCTCGAAGATGTGAACGGACTCTTTTTCAACAAAAAGATAAGCTTTGAGGCGTGTACGAACTGCGGTGACTGTGTGCAGTTTTGCCCGACGACGGCACTTTTTGCCTCATCGGATAAACAGGGTATCTATTTTACGCAGGGTAAATGTATCGGGTGTGGTATCTGCGAGCATATCTGTAAAACGGATGCCATCAGTTCCGAGCCGGGCTTCGACCTTGTCACGGTCGCATTTGACCGTGCCGAGCAGATGGTACATTATGAGATGGTAATGTGTCATGAGTGCCGCTGTCCCTACCCGTATAAGGGGGGCGATCCTATCTGCGACCGCTGTAAGGATTTCTCGCAGGATTTTGGCAATATGTTTACTCTGGCAAAAGACCTCTAGGCTCTTTTGCTCTTTGTGCAGGCGAGAGCCTTGCCACATTCTATTCCCCTTGTGACACTACTTTTTGTCGATAGCGTCTTTGGCGTTCTTGATGGCTGTCCCGATGGTCGATTTCGCTACGCTCCATGCCTGAACACCCATGCGTTTGGCTTCCTGCGCCGTTTGGGAATTAAGCATTTTGGAGCTTCGGACCAGGGCCTCTTTGGCAAACTGGTTAAGATGGACACGCATCACTTCGACGGTCTCTTTTGAGATATGCACAAGCTCTTCCATATCGTAACGGATATCGTCATTGATCTGCTCGATGAGCTGCTGCGTGGCAGGTGAACTCTGGCCCGCAAGGGTTGTTACGACCTGAGAGAAGAGCGTGTCGACCTGGTTCAGCTCCTCCTGAAGGTGTGCAAAGTCTTCAATCAGGGCGACTTTCGCCTCATCGGGCATATAGAGAAGCTGCTGCTTGAAGCGTTCAATAGAGCGTGTCAATCCCGAACGCAGACCGCGCAGTGCACCGCGGATTATTTCGGTCGCATGGTTGGGGCTTGCTTCGGCGATATCTATGGCAGACTGGAGGATGGTCGCCAGTATTTTACGCAGACGGATAGTGTTGAGGGCTCCTTCGTTCAGCGTCTCATAGGTCATCTCTTTGATGATCTCCTCTATCGTCTCTTCAATGTCGTATCCCTTCTCAAGGGTCGTTACAAGTGCGGACTCCAGCATTTCACTGAGCATGTCGAAGAGGTCGATTGACTGAAACTTGATTTGGTGAAGTTTGGCCTGGCTCTGTGCGCTTTCGGTGCTTAAGGCACTCTCAATGGCATCAAAAACAGCATATTTCGCGTGTTGCAGCGCATCACTCTTGCGTTCGAGCTGACGTTCAATGCGTTCTTTCTGGGCTAACAGCTCTTCGACTTCATCATGCAGAGGCTGCGTCTCCGTCTCCAGTACGGTTGCAGTGATGATCTTGAGCTCATGCAGGGTAAGGTTGTCAACAGGGATCTGCCATTCGTCGTTGACATGCGAAAGCAGAGAGCCTACTTTCTTGTTAACGTCGCTTGCTCTGCTGCGTTTATATTTTGCCCGTAGGTCGCGTTCAAATTTTTCCAGGTCCATAGTACACCTCTTTAGTGATAGGATTAGAGCACCATCTTGACATGCTGGTGCGCTTTGAGTGCTTCGTAAATAAATTGACGGTCATCTTCGTTATGTACCAGAAGATCGAGGTTCAAACTGATATATTTACCGCTGCAGCTGGCATTGGAATGCGTAAGCTTATGCTCACGCTCGGTGATGACATCGTGGATCGCCTGCTCAAGCAGTGCGCGTTCGCGTCCAATGATCTTGTACCGCCAGTCACACGGATAGGTCAGTTCGAGTTTCTGATCAACTTCGTTGATATTCACCACTTTTGCCTCCTGTTTTGGATTCGAGCTGTACGTTTCGGATAACCATCCCTTTGTCGATGGCTTTGACCATGTCATAGATGGTGAGCAGGCCGATACTTACACCGGTGAGCGCCTCCATCTCCACACCCGTCTGTCCGGTCAGTTTTGCCGTAAGAAAGAGTTTGAAGCCGGGAAGTTCCGGAAGCTCTTCGATATCGCAGTTGATACCGCTGAGGTTAAGCGGGTGGCACATCGGGATGAGGTCGCTGGTCTTTTTCGTCCCCATGATCGCCGCGATGACGGCAGTCTGCAGCACGGGACCTTTTTTGGTCTGCTGGTTTACGATGGCGTCATAGGCATCCTGACTCATCTCTATAATACCGCTTGCAACGGCAACGCGGGTCGTTTCGTTCTTGTCGGAGACATCGACCATCTTCGGACGGTCTTTTTCATCTAAATGGGTTAATTGCATTATAGCTCTTCATATTATTCTTTATTACCAATTATAGCAAAGAGGCGAAGGATACGGGGTGAAAATATAGAAAGTATGCAGTAAATGTAAGGTTTTCTTAATGGCTTCGTTATGAAGTGAGCCGTTGGCAGTCAGGAGAGATTTATGGGCAGAAGCCCGCCGAAAAGGCGGTATCTGCTTAGCGGAAAGTCTCGTTGAACTTAAGGATCAGGTAGAGTCGCGCACTGAAGCCCTGTTCGCGGCGTTCCATATCATAGTGTGTATGGGTCAAAACTTCATCATACCACTGTCCGCTGGTCCAGCCGAAACGGTAGTCGGCATCGAAGGCGAGGGCGAGTTTTCTGTTGAAGTTGACGTTGACGCCGACAACCGGTGCGAAGCCGATACCGAACTCATAGCCACTGTTCTTTGTCCATGAAGTGTCATCAAGTGTCTGGTAGCTTGTACTGATTCGCGGACCGGCCCAGATGCGGAGTTTTTGGGTACGGACAATGCCGAAGCCGAAGGTGTGCAGCATATTGATGCGCTGCAGCTTGATGTAGTCCGCGTCATTGCCGTTGATGGTGTCGACGT
>JBFEWT010000069.1:0-11311 GCA_041546225.1 Sulfurimonadaceae bacterium | reverse complement strand
TGTGATCATTATCTCCGGAGATTCGATCTCATTCGCCATTAAAGCATCGCGTGCATTTGAAAGCAGGTTGAGTATTACCTGTATCAACTCTCTCTCATTGGCCTGCGTATTAAAGAAATCGCCATCATGCTCGACGCTGATGGTGATTCCCTGCGATTTGTACATATTCTCGACAATGGCCAGCGCCTTGGCTATGACACTGCGCAGATCGACCTCTTCACTGATGTCAGAACTTGTATAGAAGTTTTTGAAATCGTCTATGGTCTTTGACAAGAGTTGTACAGAGCTTGTAATGTCACCCATACATTTGTTGAACACTTCCTCTTCCACTTCGCCCTTTGTGGCATAGCGCAGCTGCATGTAAGCGGCTATGGCCGCTATGCTTGAAAGGGGCTGGCGCCACTGATGGGCGATCATACTGATCATCTCGCCCATCATCGCGAGGTTTGCCTGCCCGATAAGCTGTTTTTCTTTATCTCTGAGCGAGATGATCAGGTTGGTAATGATATAGGCGAAAACGACCAGGGAGAGCAGTGCAAAGAGAAAGAGGCCCAGGTGCGACAAGAACTCAGCCGTCAATATCTCGATGATCTTCGAACGCTCGTAATACGAGATCACCACCCACTCTACCGCATTGGTGAAACTTCGATGAGGGCTGATCGCTTCGACAGGATTGTATTTTTTGTAAAAAGCCCTAAAGCCGTTGTAGATGAGTTGATCCGACTCTCTTTGCCCGATCGCAGCCCAGACATCGGGGTATGCGTGTTTAAGTGTACGTTTCTCATCATTGAACATAAAGCCGAACTCATCTTCTTTGTTCATACCTGAAAGGTAATACCCCTCTTTGTTCAGGAGCATGATATTGATATGTGCATCATTGCCTTTCAAACTGCTCAGAAAGCGTTTCATATCATAGTTTATGATGACATAGCCGAACTTCTCGCCGTTTTTGAAAACAGGCTTGACAAACCTGACAACGGGCTGTCGCGGTGTCTCTACCTTTCCGTTTTCGACATTCAGGTCCAGCCTGGAGATATAGATCTCATCTTTGAGCAGTTTTGTCGCTGCCTTAAAATAGTAGCGCTCAGACCTGTTTCCTATGTTCTCATTGATAAGCAGTCTGTTCTCTTTGCGCGTGATCTTCACAAGTTCGTCGCCGTCGGTGTCGACAAAGCGTAATTGGTACAACTCGTTGTCTGTCATGAAGATGATGAACTGATTGGTGATGTGCTGGAACGCAGGCTTATGCGTATGATCATTTTCATTGATGTTCTTGGAAATGAACAACTCGATGATATTGATCTGCTTTGCCACTTCGTACAGATGGGTATTGATCTCTGTGATCTTGGTATGCAGGTAGAGGTTTGCCTGAAAATCGAGTGTATCTTTCGTCTCTTCATATTTCGTATATAAAAAAAGTGAGTAGACGATTATGAAGAGGAAGAAGACTGACAAAAACACTGTCGAGAAAATCGCTTTGAATCCATCTATTTTTTTAAACATTTCCGTACTTTTGACATTGAGTTATCATGTCATAGTACATTAAAAAATGTGATAGCTTCTTAACTTTGCATGTTAACAGATCACATTATAATTGTTTAAAAAAATGAAGAGCTGCCAAAAAGAGAGGCAGCGGGGAGTGGGCAACTAAGGCCCGAGAGATCACTTCAGCTCGCCCCAGTGGCTGCCGATGTTCAGCGATGCGCGGATAGGCACGTTGAGCGTCCGTACCTCTTCCATCATCTTCTGGAAACGCTCTCCGAGCTTTTGTGCATGGGCCTCGTCCACCTCGAAGATGAGCTCATCGTGTATCTGCAGCAGCATACGCGCCGGAAGTTTCTCCTCGCGTATGACTCTGTCTATCTCGTTCATGGAGAGTTTGATCAGGTCGGCCGCGGTGCCCTGGAAGACCGTGTTGACCGATTCGCGCTCATACGCGGCTTTGAGCATCGGCGTCGCTTTTTCGTAGTCGAAGTAGCGGCGGCGGCCCAGCAGGGTCTCGACGTAGCCGTGCGCTTTGGACTTCTCCACGATACCCGCAAAGTAGCGCTTGACCGTCGGGAAGGTCTCGAAATAGCGTTCGATGATCGCCTTGGCCTCTTTGGTGGTGATGCCCAGCGTATCGGAGAGTTTCTTCTGGCCCATGCCGTAGAGCAGACCGAAGTTGACCGTCTTGGCGACGTTGCGTTTGGAAGCCGCCTCCTCTTCGCCGAAGAGCGCGATGGCCGTCTGCATATGGATGTCGTTGCCCGAGCTGAACGCCTTGACCAGTGTCGGGTCCTCGCTGAAGTGCGCCAGCAGGCGCAGTTCGATCTGCGAGTAGTCGATACCGATGAGCTTCTTGCCCGCAGGTGCCACGAACGCCTCGCGGATACGCGCGCCAAGGCTGCTGCGCACGGGGATGTTCTGAAGGTTCGGGTTCTTCGAGCTCAGACGTCCCGTCGCCGTACCCGTCTGCACGAACGAGGTGTGGATACGCCCTGCCCCGTCTTTGTTGGCAAGGATCAGCAGCGGTTCGATGTAGGTCGAGGCGAGATTGTAGAGCTCACGGTACTGCAGGATCAGCTCGATGACGGGGTGTTCGCCCTTGAGGCCGCTGAGCACCTTCTCGTCCGTGCTGTAGCCGGTCTTGGTCTTCTTGGCGACAGGCAGTCCGAGCGTCTCGAAGAGCACCACGCCGAGCTGCTTGGTGGAGTTGATGTTAAACTCGCTCCCCGAAGCCTTGTAGATCGCCTCGGTCAGTTCGGCCAGCTGATCCCGCGCTTCGACGGAGAAGCGCTCCAGCACCGACGGGTCGACCTTGATACCCGCTTTTTCCATCCCCAGCAGTGTCGAGACAAAGGGGAACTCCACGGCGTGCGCTTCGTCAATAAGGTGCGTCGCCTCCTGCGCTTTGAGCTTTTCAAGCAGCACGTTATACAGACGCAGGGTGATGAGCGCATCCTCCGCCGCATACTTGCAGGCATCTTCAAGCTCTACCGAGGCGAAAGTCTCGCCCTTTTTGACCGTCTCTTTAAAGGCGATCATCCGATGCGAAAGCAGAGACTCCGAGAGCTTGTCGAGCGAGAGTCCGCTTTCGGGGTTGACCAGCCACGCAAGGACCATGGTGTCGGCGTAGATCTCGAAACGCTCCGTCTCAAGGTAGTTGGTGACAAAGTGAAGGTCGAACTTGAGGTTGTGCCCTACGATGCGGCTCTCAAAGAGCTTCGCCACCGCTTTTTTCGCCGCGTCGTGGCTCACCTGTTCGGGTACGCCGAGGTAGCTGTGCGCCACGGGGACATAGTAGGCACTCGCTTCGTTGAGCGCGAAACTGAAACCGACGAGCTTGTCCTCGCTGCTCTCAAGGCCGGTCGTCTCCGTATCGAATGCGACGATATCCTCAGGTTTAAGCGCCGAGACGATCTGTGCGAGTTCCGCCTCGTCGGTGATGAGTTTCGTCGTGAACGCGGCCGCCGCAGGTGCCGGCGACGCGGCCTCGTGTGCCTTGTTCGCCGCTTCTGCCTGTGCGGGGTCGACCAGCTTTTTCGCATGCAGTGAACGCAGGATGCCGTTCATCTCGTACTTTACGAGGTCGTCGTACATCGGGATGAACGGGTTCTCTTCGTGCATCAGGTAGGGTTCGAAATCGAAGTTTTCGAAGAGGTCGCCGCGCAGGGTGACGAGTTCGCGCGAACGCCAGGCGTCCGCTTCGCCTTCGCGCAGTTTCTTCTGCACGCCTGCAGGCTTGATCTCGTCGATGTTGTCGTAGACGTTCTGAAGCGTCTCGTAGTGGCTCAGCAGCTTCTGCGCCGTCACCTTGCCGATGCCCTTGACGCCCGGGACATTGTCCGCACTGTCGCCCAGGAGCGCCTGGTAGTCGGTAAACTGCTTCGGATGGATACCGTACTTCTCGAAACACTCCGTCTCGTTCACCTCTTTGCGCTTGATCGCGTCGACCAGTACGACACGGTCGTCGTCGATGAGCTGGTAAAGGTCTTTGTCATGCGAGACGATGCGTACGATCATCCCCTCTTTGACTGCCGCGTTGGTCACCGAGGCGATCATGTCGTCGGCTTCGAAACCGTTTTGCGAAAGGGTCTGAAATCCCATCTTCTCTATCCACTCGATGGCGATGGGAAGCTGCTTGCTCAGATCTTCCGGCGGCGCTTCGCGGTTGGCTTTGTAGTTGGGGTCTATCTCGTTTCGAAAGGTCGGCCCTTTGGTATCGAGTGCGAAGACGAGGTAGTCGCTGGAGTGCTCTTTATGGAGTGTGGAGATAAAGTTTACGAAGCCCGTCAGAAGTCCGGTTGGAAAACCCTGCTTGTTCGTCAATGGCGGAAGCGCGTAAAAACTTCGGAAAAAAAATCCGAACGTATCGATGACAGTGATGGTTTTAGGCATAAAAGACCTTCGGGAGGTTATTTGTTAAGAAGGGGGTCGGAGCTTAAAGCCCCAGTTTGTCCATAAGTGCATCGACCTCGTCTTCGAGGATCTCATGCTTAAATCCTGCGTCAAGCGCTTTTTTCAGGCCGAAGTTGATCGCCTGCTCGCTGAACGGTGCGTTGATAGGGACGATCGTCTTCACGATGTTCAGCGCCGTTGCGTACTCTTTGATCTCTTCGGGAGCGTTCTGGTAGTTGTCTGAGAAGCGGATCATATCGACGAACTCCGCATCGAAACGCCAGTGCTCGAAGATCGCCGCAGTGACGGTCGCCGTCGTATCTTCGACGTAGGAGAACTCCACCTGCGAGATGTTGTTGGAGTATTCGATGTCCGACTTGAACTGGGAAGACTGGTCTTCCGCGATAATATCGCTGGCGATCAGGATCTTACCCGTCTCCTGCAGGAATGCAGCCAGGAAAAGCTTGTCCGCTTTGACGCGGTCGATGCGCTTGAACCAGTTCATGATCAGTGCCGCCTGCATGCTCGAGACTTCTGCAAAGCGCTCGGATGTCACCCCGTACGGCTCCATGTCCACGTTGAGAAGTTTGCGTACAGAGTTGCCCAGTGCGATAGAGCGGGTCATGCTCATCCCGAACAAAGAGACCGCCTGCGCAGCATTTTTGATCTCGCGTCCGAACATGTAAAGCGGGGAGTTCGCCGCTTTGAGCAGGTTGGCAACGATCATCGGATCGGTTTCGATCGTCTTGGCAAGATCGGCAATCGATGCATCCGGATCGGCACAGACACGCTGCATATCGATGAGCGTTTTCGGCAATGGAGGCAGGGATTTAATACTTTCTACGATTGAGTTTTTCATCTCAGGGACCCTTTTTTTATTACTGTTTAATAGATGAAGCGTATGGCGCTTCATTACTTTTTACTATCTAAGTTTTGTAATTATAGCTTTCGGCTAATGATTTTGCAACTCTTTTTGCAAATACTTGCCCGTATAGCTACCACTTGTTTCATGTTCGGCGGCAACTTCCTCGGGAGAACCCGTTGCGATGATGAGTCCGCCGCCCGAACCGCCTTCGGGACCCATGTCGATGATATAGTCGGCATTTTTGACCATATCGAGGTTATGTTCGATGACCAGCACCGAGTTGCCAAGCTCGACAAAATGGTGCAGAACGTTGGTCAGGCGGTTGACATCGTCAAAATGCAGACCCGTCGTCGGCTCATCGAGGATATAGAGCGTCTTGCCCGTATCTTTGCGGCTGAGCTCTTTGCCCAGCTTGATGCGCTGCGCCTCGCCGCCCGAGAGCGTCACGGCGTTTTGCCCCAGCGTGATGTAGCCAAGGCCCACATCGTAAAGCGTCTGCAGCTTGACGTTGATCTTCGGGATAGGCTCGAAGAACCTCAGCGCCTCTTCGACACTCATATTGAGTACGTCGGAGATGCTTTTGCCCTTGTACTCCACCTCCAGCGACTGCTGGTTGTAGCGCGTGCCCTTACAGCTGTCGCACTTGACCATGATGTCGGGAAGGAAGTGCATCTCGATCTTGATCTCGCCCTCGCCCTGACACTTCTCGCAGCGCCCGCCCTTGACGTTAAAACTGAAGCGCGACGCCGTATAGCCGCGTATCTGCGCCTCTTTGGTCTTGGCGAAAAGGTTACGTATCTCGTCCATCACGCCCGTGTAGGTCGCGGGGTTGGAGCGCGGGGTACGCCCGATGGGGCTCTGGTCGAGGTAGATGACCTTGTCAAGCTGCTCTAGCCCCTCTATCTCCACACCGGCGATCTTTTTGACCTTGCGTGCATGGTTGAGCAGTTCGCGCGCCGTCGGCAGGAGCGTCTGAAGGATGAGCGAACTCTTTCCGCTGCCGCTCACGCCGGTGACACAGACGAAGTTGTGCAGCGGTATCTTGACGCTCAGCTCTTCGATGTTGTTGAGCGAGACGTTCTTTATCTCTATCCAGTGCGCCTGCTCCCTGCGGTAGAAGTACTCTATCTTCTTGCGCCCGGTCATATAATCCGCCGTCAGCGTCTTCGCTTTTTTAAGCTGCGCCAGCGTTCCGCTGAAGACCACCTCGCCGCCGAACTGCCCTGCTCCCGGACCGATATCGACGATATAGTCGGCATGCTCGATGGTCTCTTTGTCATGCTCGACGACGATGACCGAGTTGCCCTTCTCCTGCAATGAGCGCAGGGTACGGATGAGTTTGAGCGTGTCGCGCTCGTGCAGGCCGATGCTCGGCTCATCGAGGACGTACATGACACCCGTCAGGCCGCTGCCTATCTGCGAAGCGATACGGATACGCTGCGCCTCGCCGCCGCTGATGGTGCGCGCGTCGCGGCTGAGCGAGAGGTAGCCCAGACCCACGTCGTACAGGAAGAAGAGGCGCTCTTTGATCTCGTTGAGTATCGGCAGGGCGATCATCGCCTGCTGCTCGTTCATGTAAGAGAACGTATCTTCCGCGACGAACCAGCTGTAACTCTTCTCGATAGGCATCGTGATGACGTCGGAGATCTTCATGCCGCCCACGTCGACCGCAAGGCTCTCGCGACGGAGTCGGTGCGAATTACAGACGTTGCACACCTTCTCGCTCATATAGTCCGCCAGCTCTTTCTCGTCTTTGAACATATCGTATGCGATCTTCACCACGCCCGGCCAGACCCGTTTGACCGGGTGGTTCTTCCACAAGAAGGTGACCTCGTCGATACCCCCGTGCAAAATCGCTTTTTTCTGGTACTCCTCGAGCTCGCTAAACGGCACGGTAATATCGATCTCCGCCGCCTCGCAGAAGCCCTTTAAGAAGGTGAAGTAGTACCCCTTGTTAAAACCGTAGATGATCTTCACCGCCCCTTTTTCGATAGGGAGGTCGCGGTCGATGATCTTGTCGTGGTCGAGCGCATAGCGGATACCCAGCCCGTCACACTCCGTACACGCCCCTTTGGGCGAGTTGAACGAGAAGGTGAGCGGCTCAAGCGGCTCGAAACTCACCTTGCAGTCGAAACAGGCGTTGTGCTCGCTGTAGTGGATGAGCTTCTCTTTAAGCCCCAGCTCTTCATGGTTGAGGATCTCTATCTCCACTTCGCCGTAGCTCTCCTTGAGCGCTTTCTCGACATCCTGCGCGATACGGTCTTTGTTCTCCTCTTTGATGACGACACGGTCGATGACGACTTTGATGGTATGTTTCTTCGTCTTTGAAAGCTCGATGTCCTCATCCAGACGCACCATCACGCCGTCGACCATGGCGCGCACGTACCCTTTGTGCACCAGGGACTCGATCATGTCGTGGTATGCGCCTTTTTTCTCGCGCACCAGCGGCGCCAGTATGACCGCTTTGGAGCCTTCAGGCAGCTTCAGCACCTGGTTGATGATGTCTTCCGCGCTCATCTGCGAGATCTTCTTTCCGCAGAGGTGGCAGTGCTGCACCCCGATACGCGCATAGAGCAGGCGCAGGTAGTCGTAGATCTCGGTAATGGTCCCCACGGTGGAGCGCGGGTTCTTCGACGTGGTCTTCTGGTCGATGGCGATGGCCGGGGTGAGGCCCTCTATCTTGTCCACGTCGGGCTTGCCGATACGGTCGAGGAACTGGCGCGCATAGCTTGAGAGCGACTCGATGTAGCGGCGCTGCCCCTCGGCGTAAAGGGTATCAAACGCCAGTGTAGACTTTCCGCTGCCGCTGAGGCCCGTACAGACGACGAGCTTGTTCTTGGGGATGGAGATGGAGATGTCTTTTAAGTTGTTTTCTCTGGCGCCTGTTACTGTAATCTTATCCATTGACTTATCCATTTAACGTTACCCTATATAGTAGATATGCCGCGATACTGATGTAGAAGAGTATCAGCAGCTTTTTTTGAAGTTCGTCTTTCGTGCGGTGCTGGAGCGCGATGCCCGCAGCCACACCGACAAGCGAAGCCAAACCTATGATGATGCCGCTCTCATAATCTATCTCGTAGCCGATGCTGAGGCTGATGAGGCCCGAGAGAGAGGAGAAGACGACAAAAAAGAGACCCGCGGAGACGGCCTTTTTCAACGGGACGTGCAAGAACCCTACCAGCAGCGGTACCAGCAAGATGGAGCCGCCCACGCCGATGGAGATCGCAAACGCCCCGACAACGGCGCCCACACCGAAAAGGATGGCAGGATGCACCTGCCGTACCTCGCCGCCTTGCTCCGTCTTGATGTAGACCCTTGCCAGTGCAAAGAGCACAAAGCCCAGAAAGATCGTCTCAAGAAGAAGCGGACTGCTCTGCGCGACGATGACCGAACTCGCCAGTGCGCCGGCGAAACCGCCCATACCGATGGTAAAGACCATCGGGATGTCCAGTGTGCCGCGGCGCGCATTGAGGTAGCTGCCGAAGATGGAGCTGAAGACCATCTGCACGATGGAGATGCCGATGGCCGTTTTGATGTCGTAACCCATAATCAGCAGCATCGGTACCAGGATGGTCCCCCCGCCAATGCCGAAAAAGCCCGACAGGATTCCGACACCACAACCTAAAAGCGCTAGTTCAATCACCGTTTAATCCCTTAATATCGCGCGATGATACTCTAATATTGCTTTATCTTTACTATGACAAATCGGGCAGAATTCCTCTCAAAGCTGCCTGCAAACGCTTTTTGCACGCCCCTTAATAAACTCTTTAAAATCATTAGCGTATAATCAAAACTACTTCAAAATCATAATAAAAAGTGACCTATTACGATGTTTAACACCATTCTCAAAG
The DNA here is from genome assembly GCA_041546225.1 of Sulfurimonadaceae bacterium. Classification (GTDB taxonomy): domain Bacteria; phylum Campylobacterota; class Campylobacteria; order Campylobacterales; family Sulfurimonadaceae; genus JBFEWT01. The sequence goes on along the minus strand of JBFEWT010000069.1, from coordinate 2,212 downwards.
CAGCGGAAAACTTTTGTATTCACCAGATCCGTTCCGAACACACCGTCAACGAGGCCAGCACTGACTTGAGAACGGTAATTGCTTACATAGATACGAAGTCCGAACACTCTTCTACATACCGTGTCTATGTAGCATGCGACGAGGTCCTGATCCAGCAGCTCAGCGAGCTCTTTCTCGGCGAAGACGAGAGCGACGAAGAGACGCTTATCGACATGGCGCTTGAAACGGCGAACATGATCGTCGGAAGCGCCAAAGTGCTCGCGAGTGAAGAAGAGGATATCCATTTCAACATCTCGACGCCGCACTTCGTCAAGATCGACCCGTTCGATCTGGAGTGCGACGAGAAACGGTTGATAGAGGTCAACGGGCAGAGTATGATAATTGCCATCAAGGAACAATAAGCGATGTCCGAAACAGAGCAAAAAGAGCACGAACGCGGCTCGACGGTATCCCGTGCCAAAGAAGATGAGAAGTTCGACCCCGTCAAAGAACTGGCGTGGATGGACTATGAGGGCCTGCTCGATATGGAGGTGAAGTTCATCTCCGACCTCGGCCAGACCACCCTGAGCATCGCAGAGATCCTGCAGCTCGAAAAAGGCTCGGTCATCGACCTCAACAAACCCGCCGGTGAGAGCGTCGAGTCCTATGTCAACGGGCGCATCATAGGAAAGGGCGAGGTCATGGTCTATGAGAAGAACCTCGCTATACGTATTAATGAGGTGCTTGACTCAAGCGCCGTCATCTACTATCTGTCGAAAGAACGTTCACGATGAGAAAACTCTTACTCCTGCTCCTGCCCGCCCTGCTCGGTGCGACGACCATACTCAGCTACAACATCTACGACCGCACCGACCGCGTCGACCTGATGCTGACCTTTGACACCCCGTTCGAAGGAAGCCTGCGCCAGAGCCGCCAGCAGGACAAGATCATCATCAAGCTCGACGACACCAGCATCGATATGCCCAAAGTCAAGAACATCACCTCGCCGTTCATCTCCAAGCTGACCATCGCCCCCATAGGCAGCGAAGTGCAGATCATCGCGAAGGTCCCGCCATCGGTCGGCATGCAGGCCTCCAAGACCTCCGACGCGTACGGTCTGAGACTGCGTTTCAGCAAAAAGGCCGCAGCTGCAGCGCCCGCGGCCGCAAACGAGCCTGACCTCTCCACGCTTCCGACAAAACCCGAAGGCGAGATGACGCAGAGCTACTACGTCGTCATCGCGATCCTGCTCATCGGCATCGTCACCCTGCTGCTCATCAAGCGCCGCATGAACAACGGCGGAGGCGTTCCTGCCGCACCGGCCAAACCGTGGCTCTTCAAGGGCAAAAGTGCGAAACAGGAGAGAGAGGACGGGGTGCAGATCCGTTTTCAAAAGTCCATCGACCAGGCAAACCGCGTGGTGATGCTCGACTACGGCGAAGAGAGCTACCTTGTCGTCGTAGGAAACTCCAACCTCCTGCTCGACAAGTTCAACGGCGCCAAACCTGTCAGCCAGAGCGAGTTCGACACGATGCTGCAGAGCAAGCACGAAGAGCTTGACACGTTCTTGCAGCTTGAGAAAGAGAACGAGACGCTCCAGAACTACAAAGAGAAAGCCTCGGGCCTCGACCTCGACGACCTCATAGACCGCCGCGTCTGATACTTCCGCGCATTTTCAGCCGTTCGCGCAAAACGGCTACTCCCCTGTACAGTCGGGAAAATTGTTTACCATCTCTTCATAGCTTTTGTACTCTTCCAACGCCTCGACGACGGCACCCAACGGCGCTTCGTAGATCTCCGGCAGGTCGTACTCGTTAGCGTGCAGTTCAAATGCCAGTTTTTCGAGCGGCGGCGCAAACTGCGCGTCCACACCCTCTTTGTTCCCCCGTGCATCCACCCTGTACCAGCCATGCTCTTTCAGATAGATCGCGTTTAGCCCGTGAAGGCAGTAGATGTCGTCTTTGTACTCCGAACAGCTTAACCGCTGATAGCAGAACCCCGCAGGTATAGCGTTGGCGCGCAGCAAAGCGGCGAGCAGGTGGCTTTTGGCATAGCACCACCCTGTCTTGTGTTTCAGGACGTCACTCGCTTTGCAGGTGGTCAGGTTGTCCTGATGGTCTCCGCTGTGGCGTATCTGGTCTCTGACGTACTCAAAACAGTTTCTTGCCGTCTGAACATCTGTCTCACACCCTTTGGAGAGGGCCGCCGCCAGTGCCTGTATGTCAGGGTGCGA
>JBFEWT010000061.1:0-12115 GCA_041546225.1 Sulfurimonadaceae bacterium | reverse complement strand
TAATCCTCGGGATAGTTGGGTTCCTGCGGGGGCTTATGCTATAGAGATGGGGGCACGTGACGGGGTGACAACTCTTTTTTAACTGCGTATGTTGTTTTACTGACGGTGTGTTATTTTCCTGTTTCAAAACCTTTTGTCACTTTTTTGCTCCGTCAAAAAAGTAACGCAAAAAACCTCTCCAGACGAGTTAACAAGCTCGCTTGCTGCGAGTACCCAAGTTTCCAACTCCTTTTCCCTAAAAACAGAAAACTCGCTACGCTCAAACAGTTCTGTTTTCTTAACGGAAAAAAGAGCCGTAAACCCGGCTTGTTAAAGTCTGGAAGGCAACGATTTGTATCGCATTTAGAATTAGACCTTTTGAGCAAAGCTCAAAACATTTCACGCAGTGAAATAAACTACTCTAGATATGATACAACTTGAACTCCGTCGGGCTTTGAGGAATGAAAAGTCTGTAGATATTTTCCGTTAATAAATTACATCTGTTTGAGCGCAGCGAGTTTTGGAATTTTAGGAAAATCTCTGCATACTTTTCAGCACTTGCAATAGCAAGTTCCTCAATTCGCCCGACACGCTTTTTTGGTTCGTTTTTTGGCAAGACAAAAAATGAACAAAAGGTTTTAAAACGCCACAAACCACCGAACATAATAACTATTATTCTCCACCCCTACCCCCGAACCGTTAAACACCATAGCCCCCGCAGAAAGCGTCATCTCATCACTCAGCGAATAGTCCATCGATGGGGCGAGGTAACGGTTGGCATCGTCGATGTTCTCGATCCACGCCAACGAACCAAACCACAACAACCCAAACTGCCGCGACGCCGTAGCCCCGATGTAGTGGTGCGAATGCATCAGGTTGTCCGGCAGGTCCGACGCCCGATCAGCGATGGTGGTCTCGTCGAAGGTCTTTGAGCTGTAAAGCCACTCGAGCGCAACCGTCGTCCCCTCTTCGAAACCGTAGTCCGCCCCGATTATCGCCTGGTAAAATGCAACATCGAGCGTCTCTTCGCGGTAGTAACCGCCTTCGCTGCGCAGCAGCGCCCCCGTCTCAAAGAGGTCGCCCTCCAGCTCATAACCGACCATCAGCGCATTTTCGCTTTGGATGATGTCCAATGCCGCGTCGCCGTAACCGGTATAGCCTTTGATGCGTGCGGCATACTTGAACGTATGGTCCTTGCGCTGGGCAACGACCACGCCTGCCTGCGCGAGATCGGAGAAGGCGTAGCTGTAGCTCGCGCCGAATACGCCGTAGACTTCATCCGGTTCAAGCGCGTAAGGGTTTTGAGGGTTGAAAAGATCCGTCGGCGACCAGATGCGCCCCACTCCCATGCTGATCTTCTGAAGCCCGAGCGTCACGGTGTGCTGTTCGTCGGCATAGCCGCCGTAAGCGCGGTACAGCTGCACGAAAGCGCGGTTGGAACCGATCTCGGCGCTGCGGCTTCTAGTGGCGAAGACGGTGTCAGCATCGAGACCTTCGGCGTAGGCGAACCCTTCGCTGTTCACCAGCGCCTCGCCGTAGTAGTTCTTCAGGTCGCCGATGAGCTCGGCGTACCACCCCTTATGACGCAGTGTGTCGTAGAGGCGCAGCCGGTTATAGTCGTAGAGTACCCGTTCGCCTTCGCTAAAACCCTGCGATATGACGAAGTTGCTGTTCTCCAGCCGTGTCTCGTTCTGCAGGGCCGCAAGGGGAAGCGCGGCCAGAAGAAGGCTAAGAAACCGTGCGGTCATCAATGATCCTGCCGTCTTCGAGGGTGATGATGCGGCGCGCCTGATCGACCACATAATCGTCATGCGAGGAGAAGATGACCGTTATCCCCTCGAGCTCGTTGAGCTGTTTCATCATCGCCATGAGGTGCTCGCTGTTTTTGGAGTCGAGGTTGGCGGTGGGTTCATCCGCGAGGATGATCTTGGGGCGCGAGGCGACGGCGCGGGCCACGGCGACGCGCTGCTGCTGCCCGCCGCTGATCTCGTTGGGCATGGCAAGCAGCAGCTCTTCGATCTGCAGGATCTTCGCCACCTCATGTACACGTGCATCAATAGCCTCTTTATCATCGCCGCGCAGGTTCATCACGAAGGCGATGTTCTCATAGACGTTGAGTACGGGCACGAGGTTATACGCCTGAAAGACGAAGCCGATGTCGTTCAGCCGTATCTTCGAGAGTTCCGTCTCTTCCAGCCCGGCGATGTCCACGCCGTCGATGAGGATGTGCCCCTCGCTGATGGAGTCCAGACCCCCTATGAGGTTGAGCATGGTCGTCTTGCCCGAGCCAGACGCCCCGGTCAGCACCGCGTAGTCACCGTCGTTAAAGCTCACCGTAACGTCGTCGAGCGCATGGACCTGCCGCGCCGTTCCCGCGTAAAAGAGTTTATGCACATCGTCCAGTACTACCATCAGTTCTCCCTTATGACATCCACCGGATGCAGTTTTTTCAATACACGAAGCGGCCAGACGACCGAAAGCGCCGAGGCGAAAAAGACCGACAGGAACGCTTCGCCGAAATAGGAGGCTTTGACCTCCGCGATGACGACGGCGTTAAGCCCGAAGCTCTCCATCCCCGCGCTGAGCGCCGAAAGGTCAAGCCCGTGCAGGTGCCAGACCCATAAAATAGAACCGCCGACGATACAGCCGCCGAGATAGCCCAGCACGCCCAGCATCGCGGCTTCGACGATGACCTGATTACGCACCACCGCGTAGGGCGTGCCGATGGCGAGCATGATGCCGAACTCGCGCAGCCGTTCCAGTACGGAGACCAGCATCACCCCGAAGATACCCAATGCGGCGACGACGAACACGATCAGGTAACTGATGGAGTTGAACATACCCACCATCTCCTGCATCTGCACGAGCAGCGGGTAGAGCTCTTCCCAGTTCATCACCTCGAGGCCCTCAAGTTCTGTTTTGAGCTGCTGCTGCACCGCGGCGATGTCCGAGCGATTATGCAGGGAGATGGCGATCTGTGTTGCCCCTGTTTTGACGCCTACCAGTTCGCGCATGCTAGAGAGGTCCGCAAACGCGCTGCGCTGGTCGAGATGCATGTTGTTGGTCTTGAAGATACCGCCGACTTTCAGGCTCACCGAGCCGATGTCACCCTCGGCGTTTTGCACCGAGAAGATGACGCGGCTGCCGATATCAAGCGCCATCTTCCTGGCCAGCTCAGAGCCCAGCATAACCTCTGATCCCTCTTCGCCGAAACCGTACGCGCCCTCGGTGATGTAGCTGTCAAGCTGCCCGAAACGGCGTTCCGAGTCCGCATCGATGCCGATCAGCATCACGCCCTGCGACTTGCGCGCCGTGGCGATAAGCCCCTCCTGCTGCAGCCTCAGCGTATAGGCACGCACCTGCGGCATCTGCGCTATGGCCGATGTGACCTTTTCCGTGGAGTCCATACGCTCATCCAGGCTTTTGCTCAGCCGGTAACCCGGGGCATAGAGCGATACCTCGCCGCTGTCGGAGCGGACGGTATTGTCGATCATCTGCTGGTACATCCCCTCATACAGCCCCTGCAGGCTCAGCAGTCCGGCAAGACTGAAGACGATCATCAGGATGACCATCATCGAACGGCGCGCACGGCGCCAGAGGTTGAGCCAGGCGATTTTAAGCGTCATCTTATACATGGTGCATCGCCTCCACGGGGCTGAGCTGGGTGATCTTGCGGATCGGATAGATGAGTGCGAGCAGGTTGAGCAGAAAGATCAGGAAACTGCACAGGAGCACCAGTGCAAGGTCGAAGAGTGCCGGAAGCTGCTTGGCGACGATGCCGTAATCTTTATACATCTCCTCCAGCCCTTCGATGATGATGGGGTTGAGTTCGAAATAGTAGGCGAGCCCTCCCCCGATGAGCGCACCGATGCCGACGCTGATGACGCCCAGTATCAGCACCTCGTAAAAGAGCATCAGCCACAGCTGTGAGGGCGTCAGCCCCAGTGCGCGCAGGATTCCTATCTCTTTGGTGCGCGCGTTGATGTTGACGTAGCCAAAGATCATGATGACAAAGAAAATGACCACCAGAAAGATGCTCACACTCAGGTAGTTGAAGATATTGTCGATCATCATCGCCTCGACGAGCGCGGAGAGCAGCAGCGGCCAGCCGACCGCCTCATACCCTTCAGGCAGTGCTGCGTCCACGGCGCTGACCGTTGCATCGAGCTGCTGGGTATCTGCGGGGCGCACGACGAGGTAGGAGGCGATATCGTCGCTTACCATCACCCCGTCGAACCACGCCTTGTTCACAAAGGAGGCGGAGGCGTCGAACTCGAAAAGCCCGGTCCTAAAAAGCCCCTTGACGACGAACTTCTCCGCGGCAAAGGAGTAGTCCGACGCAGTGCCTATCATCGCGACCTCGCTGCCGACTCCCGCCCCGAGGCGTTTGGCCAGTTCGTTGCCCATGTAGATGGCGTTGGTATCGTTATCTTCAAGGTAAGCGCCTTCATGAAGGGCCGCGCTAAGCATGCTGTTGGTGCGCTCGGCTTCGGGCTCTATTCCGGTGATCATCGCACCGACCGCTTTCTCCGTGGCGGCCAGCAGCGCGAAGGTCTCGAACCGCTCGGAGACTTCCGCCACCCCTTCCGCCTTGGCGACATCGCGCTTGATCGCCGCCGTGTTCTCCATAAGGTAGTCGTAACTCCCCTCGTCGTCGCGGTACCCCTCTCTGTCCACATGGATATAGCCGGTATAGATCTCGATGGAATTTTTGTAGATCTCGTTGTGCGCCCCTTCGGTCAGGGCGACGTAAAAGACGAAAAAGGCCGTGGTAAAACCGCTGAGCAGCAGGGTCGTTATGGTACGCCCTTTGGAGTGCGAAAGGTTTTTAAGCGCCATCTTGAGCAGCATGCTTACCTCGAAAAGCGCTTGAGCGCCTGCTTGGTGAAGTACTCATCGCGTACGGGTGTGTCAAAATCGGCTTCGCTGATCTGTACGATGGTGCGGTTCTCTTTTTTGGAGGCTTCCAGCGGCTGCAGTTCCATCCTGAACGGGAGGTTCCGCTTCCCGACACGGCGTACGTCGCTGTAGGTAAGGATACGCACTTTCTCCATCGCATCATCGTAGAAGATATCCTCGACCGGCACCATCTTCTGCAGGTCGGCGGTAATGACGACCTTGCCCCACACCACCGGAGCCTGCGGCTTGGGGATGAGCTCTATAACAGCCCGCTCGCCTTCAAGCTCTAACAAAGCGGGAATATAGTCGTCCACCAGGGAGCTCTCCTTCACGATATCGTCATTGGTGAAATCGCTCCCCATCCAGCTCTGCAGCATCATCGACGAAGGGATCTTGATGGTACGCTCGATCTTGGGGATGTACTGCCACATCTGGTTGTCGATCTTTAAAAAGGTAATTCCCTTGTCTTTTGTCGGGTAGAGGATCTTTACAAAGCTTTTATCGCTCCCTTTGGCCCAGCTCTCTATTCCCACATTGCGCTCGCCGCGCTTGCTCACGACCGTCATGGTCATCTTCATATAGGCCTGATCGCCGCGGAGGTTGTCCTCAATCGCTTTTATGATACTCTGCACATCGGAGGCGAAGAGCGACAACGGAAAGAACAGAAACAGTATAAGACGCATCATCGTTCTGCCTTTTTGTTTTATTGTAGCATGTTTATCGTGATAGCTTAATATCGGGCAGCGTTGACACCCGTCAATGCCAAGGGCTTGGCATCAAGATATAATCACATTAATATTTCGCAGGAGAACCCATGAAAAACGCTCTTTCCATACTATTGCTCTCAACCCTTGCCTTCGGTGCAGACGGGTATGATGTCTTTAAAAACAAATGTTCGCAGTGCCATATGGAGATGATGAGCAAAGAGGAGACGGTAAAAAAGTTCAAGACACTCAAAGCCCCGCCGATGCTTGAAGTCTCCAACCGCGTCAAGGAGAACATCATCATCAAAGATGACGACGAGGATATCCACCGACGTGTCGTCATCGCCTTCATCAAAGACTACATCGACAACCCGAGTCTCGACTACAGCATGTGCCACGCCATGGCCATCGAGCGTTTCGGCATCATGCCTTCGCAAAAAGGGAAACTTGACGAAGCAGAGAAACAGGCCGTTGCCGAGTGGATCTACGACCGCTACGAAGGGCACTATTTTAAATAGATACTCATTTTCAGCCCTCTCCTGACGGCTGAAAAAAAGCTGACACTTCACATTTATATATAAAAGCTTTTGTAAACTGTAACGCATTTAATGCTATTTTATACGTACCATGATACTATTATAGTTATGTATCAAATAACTATCACGGAGCTCCAATGAACTTCAGCACGATCAAAGGTAAACTCTACATCTACCTGGCTGCCTCGCTCACCAGTATTGTCATTATAGTTTTTATCGCCTTCTCGACCGCTTCTCACGAGATCAAAAAGATCATGCAGTCGGACATTGACAATGTTGCCGATGTTCTGCATAAAGGCATCATGTTTGTTGCCGCAGAAAACCCGAAGGGGTATGAAAAAGCGGAGTTCCGTAAACTCTTGAATGAGATGACTATCGGAAAAAGCGGTTACGTCTACCTGATGCGCAGTGACGGAAAACTGATAGCCCACCCGACCAAAGAGGGCAAAAGCCTGGCAGGCAAAAGCTACGCCGACCACATCCGTTCCGATAAAAAAGGCGGTGTCTATGAGTACGTCTCGGCAACTACGCAACAGGAGAAGATCGCTGCCTACCGCTATATCGAACCGTGGGATATGTGGATCATTCCGGGCGTCAACAAGGCCGACTACTTTGACGACCTCAAAGCGAACTTTCTCAAGTGGATGCTTATCTCCGGCGCTGCCATCGCGTTCATACTCATCATTGTCGGAAAACTTCTCGAACGCAAGATCGTCAATCCTGTCGAAAACCTCATAGAGGTCGCAAAAGACCTTGCTGAAGGCCAGGGTGATCTCAACAAACGCCTTGCATTCCCGGGCAAATCGGAGATGGCGACGGCAAGCAACTATGTCGACCGTTTTATCGAAAAGATCCAAAGCACCGTCAATGTCGCCAAAAGTACCACACAGGCTACTGTCAGTTCATCGGAGACACTGCACTCGCTCTCAGGCAACATCACGCGCCAGATCGAAGAGCAACATGCACTTACCAAAGCTTCGAACGATCTGGTTGTCGAGATCAGCCACTCGCTCGATGAGAGCGAAGAGGCGGCCATACGCACGGCAGACGACCTGAGCCAAACGGCAGCGGCACTTGAGACGATGATCGACCAGCTCTCCAACATCTCCCAATCCGTCATCAATGCCAGCCACCGTCAGGAAGACTTCTCTTCACGCCTTATCCAGCTTAACGAAGACGCCAATCAGGTCAAAGACGTTCTCAGCGTCATTAACGATATTGCCGACCAGACCAACCTGCTTGCGCTGAATGCGGCCATCGAGGCTGCACGTGCCGGTGAACACGGCCGCGGTTTCGCCGTCGTTGCCGACGAAGTACGCAAACTGGCTGAACGCACACAAAAAAGCCTCGCAGAGATCAACGCGACCATCAATGTCGTCGTCCAGTCCATTGCCGATGCCAGTGACGAGATGCGTGAGAATGCCCGCATCATGACCGATATCAGCGCCGTCAGCGATGAGATACAGGGACAGACAAACAGTACCAAAGGGGCTATGGAGCAGACCATTGACTATGCGCAGGATGCCGCCAAACTGGCTACGACCATCGCCTACAGGACCAAGTCGCTCATTCAGAATATGGATAACGTCACGACGCTTTCGACAGAGAGTGAAAGCAGCATCCATGAAGTCGATGATATCGTCAATGCCATTGTCAAGCAGTCGCACGAACTTGAACTGAAGCTCAACCAATTCAAATCCTAAAACGGAGTCATCATGAAGATCAACGTGGAACAAGAAGGCAACCAGGTAACCGTCAGGATCGAAGGTATCGTCAAAAGTATCGTAGACTCGCAGAACATTCAGGATGCACTTAACGCACTGAGCCCGGAAAACCAGATCACGGTTGATATCATCGACTCCTTTTCGCTCACCTCCACCATCATCGGCTTCTTGCTGAAGAAGGTCAATCAGGACAACTTCAACATCCAGCTTCGCATCAGGAACAAACGCCTTTGGGCTCTGCTCGAGCATCTCAGCCTCACTACCTCTCTTAACGCGCGTTTATCGGAATAACCCGTGCCCCACAAGCACTGGTATGACGAATCTTTTTCCCTTCAGACCTACCATAAAGAGACACAGCATGTGCCCGCTTTCCTCTTCGAGTTCTCCGATACCCGCATAGGGTGTGTCCTTGCTCCCTACAGCGAGTTCTACCGGCTTATCCACAACCTGCTAGAACGCAGCGGCCATGAGTGGGCAAACTACTCGTTTGTCGAGATCGTCACGGAACTTCTGACCTTTATCGATGAGTGCCAGTTCCACAACTTCTCGTTGATGCTTGTCCTGTGGGACAGGGAAGAGCAGCTTCTGTATTCGTGCAACTTCAATATGCCGCCCATGCAGATCCGCACCGTCGACGACAACTGTATTGAGCTGAACCAGATAAACAGTTTCCCGCTAGCAGACGACAGTCTCGTCATCGATACCCTCGATACGGAGCTTATCGATACGATGTTCGCCACCGATTCGTGGATCGCGTACCACCTTTACCAGAAACATTTCCGTACCATCAGCTTTAAAAAAGACATGCTGATGCTGCTGGGGCATTACGGCATACCGCAGCATTACGATGCGATGAGCCAGTTTGTTCTTATGAACGCGCAAACGACTTCCATCGCCAACATCGTGCATGAACGTTCTATCCCTGCCAAAATATCTTCGCTCATAGATTTTGAAGAGGAGTTCGAACATATCATCAGCCGTTTCTTCGACGATGAACGGCGCAACGCGACCGCTACGTTCGTACTCAATGAGCTCCTCTCCAATGCCTACGAATACGGTGTCCTCGGCCTCGACCCCGATGAAAAGCAGGAGGCGATGGAAAACGGAAGCTATTTTGAGTGGGTAGAGACCATTGAGAAGATGCATCCGGGGCATATCGACATCCAGATAGACATCTATAAGAGCAACTCCCTGCGTGTCACCATCGACGATTACGGCAACGGTTTTGAACCTGAGCGTATAGAGCAGAACATTACCGACGAATATGACTACCACGGCCGCGGCCTGACCATGATCGCCCAGATGATAGACGGCCTCTTCTATGCCAAAAACGGTTCACAGGTGATCTACTACCTGCGCTATGACACCCCCGACTGGGACGAGTTTACCCCCGACACGCTCAACGCGTTCAATGGCTTACGGCTCCTTTTTATCGGAGAAGAGAACGCTTCGATGTTCGATCGGGAGTTCTCGCCGCAGGTCAAAGAGATCTTTACCGCCGGCAGCAGCGCAGAAGGGATCAATAACGCCCGGGAGTTCAGGCCGAACTTTGTCATTATCGACCTCGAGAAACGAAACGGTTCAATAAACCTGATCGGACAGCTTTACGCCGTTCTCGGAGATATACCGGTTATCTGTTTCATGGAAGAGTACAATGAAGACCTCTTTATTGAAGCGATGCAGCGCGGTCTTGACATGATCGCACCCAGAACCGCGCAGCCGCTGAAGTATAAAGAAGCGATACTCAAAGTGCTTCAATACCGCCAGTTTCGACAGGGGAACATGCAGATCCAGCTGCAGAAAGTCGAGCAAAAACGTGATCTTCGGGCCCAGAACCAGTATTACCGCGAAGAGCAGGCCAGAGCCTTTGAGAAGCAGAAACGTGTCATCCATAACGACTCATCCAGCATTTCATGGGTAGAGCAGCAGCTGTTCTACAGGCCGCTGGAGATCCTCAGCGGTGACATCTACGGTATCCATAAAATAGAGCGGGACTCTTTTTGCACCTATATCGTCGACAGTATGGGCAAAGGGCTCTCCGCTTCCGTTACCTCCATCCTCTCTGCGGCCTTTATTAACCGTGCACTGACACGCGCGAAAGAGAGCGGCAGTTTCTCCATGGAACGCCTTGTAGACGATTTCATCGCCTTTGTCACACCGAACCTGCTTGAAGACGAAGTGCTCTCCTTTGCCTTCGCGTACTGTAACCGCAGGGAAAACAGACTGCAGTATGTCGGTTTCGGGATGTACCCGCTTCTGCTCACGGAAAAGAATTCTGAGAGTATCGATGTCCTCAAATGCCACTACCCGCCGCTCATGCGCAACAGCAGAGAGTATACGATAAGCCATGCCGTACTGCCCGAGCACTTTGAACTGCTCTTCTACTCTGACGGCCTGTGCGAGATGGAGGGGTTTGCGATTATGGAGCTCATAGAGCTCTTCAAAAAGAGCAACGGCTATACAGCGTTCAACAACTCCCTGCAAGAAGCGCTGAAAGCGGAAGAGCAGACAGACGATTTCACCATGCTCTATTTCAGTTCAACAGACTAGCCGCTGCAGCCTATCTGGGTAAAATCCGTCTGAGAAGCCTCTGTACTCTTGAGTTTGAAGACGATACGGACATCTCCGCTTTCGAGCGTTTCGACCGACCACTCGAAATCTTCCGCAATACGCGGGTAGAGCCCGGCGGGCTCTTGCATATTGGTCATGACAAGCCGCTTGGAAGCACTATCGACAAGTTTCAGCCCGCACATCGCGTTCATCATCGGTTCGGGACATTCGCGCTGCGTCGAGTCAAATTCATAATAGGTCAGGCCGTCCGCCTCATAGGTCGCAAACGGTACTGTCGCCCCCTTTACGGTCACGCTCTTTTTATCCATGTACTTTTTTCACCCTTACTTCGAATGCCTTGGGCTCTGCCGTTTTCAAAGCCGCACTGCCGCCGTGCGCCTCGGCGATCTGGCGCGAGAGGATAAGCCCCAGCCCGTTACCCTTCTCTTTGGTACTCTTAAACGCCTCGAAAAGACGCTCGGGGTTCTCGATGGGAAGTCCCGAGTCGTAGAACGTAAAGATATGGTGCAGGTCATCGTACGAATAGGCGATCTCGATACTCCCCTCCTCGCTCTCGTCAAGTTCGATGGCGTCGATGGCGTTGAAAAGAAAGTTGGTAAAGAGCATGTTGAGCAGGTCAAGATCGCCCTCGAGGATGAAATCGTTCTGCGGGAAAGTGAACGTGATGGGCTTGGTGTAGCTGTAGTAGCCTATCGCCTCTTCGACGGAGCTTCGCAGCTGCGACCAGCGCATCGGTTCTATCGTCGTCTTGACGCCCTTTGAGAACATCAGCGTCGCCTTGATGATGCGGTCGATGCGGTAGACCGACTTCTGTATCTCCATGACAATGGGCTTGTTCTTGTCGATGACCCGCTTCATCAGCGTCGAAGCGAGCAGCGCGATGGAACCGATGGGGTTGCGTATCTCGTGCGAGAGGTGTGCGGCCATCTGACCCATCGTCGCGAGGTTCTCCTTGCGCTTCTGCTCGGTGATGTCCGTCGCGCTGACAAGGTGCTTGTCCTTGTAGTCGCTCGTCTTGATAAGATAGTAGCGTTCCATCAGGCTCACTTCGTAGTCGTCCTCGTCCAGCCGTACCGTCTCGATGAGGCTAGAGAGCTGCTTCGCCTTGGAGTTCTGCAAAAAGATCGTGCCGTCGTTCTCGATGATCCAGATGGCATTAGGCAGGAACTCCACAACCTGCTCGATAGTATCTTGCAGCTGCGTATAGGAGCCGCGCAGGGCGATATACTCCTCTTCGACCTTATAGGTCTGGTCGATAAGCGCTTTGAGCTCTTCGGGTGTTACGACGTTTTCAGACATAGTCCCGGCTCATCTGCAGCAAGATAGTAAAGAGACCGTGCGCGTCCTCCGTGCCGGCAAGCTCGCGGATGGAGTGCATGGCGAACGTCGGCAACCCTACATCCACGGTCTCGATGCCTAAACGCGTCGCCGTAATAGGCCCGATGGTCGAACCGCACCCCATATCGCTGCGCGTCACAAACTGCTGCTCTGCGATGTCCGCCGTCTGCGCGGCATGCACGAAACGCGAGATGGTGCGCGTACTGGAGGCGTAACGCTGGTTGGCATTGATCTTGATGACCGGCCCGTGGTTGATGAGCGGCGAATGGTTGGCATCATGCTTGTCCGCAAAGTTGGGGTGCTGTGCATGCGCGTTGTCCGCCGAGACCAGCAAGGATGCCCGCAGCATCTGCACATAGGACTC
>JBFEWT010000211.1:0-2129 GCA_041546225.1 Sulfurimonadaceae bacterium | reverse complement strand
TCGATCTCATTGTCAATGACGATCTGCAGGGCATGAATGCTTCGGGGTGTGTAGGGGTGGTAGGTGACTTCTGCCGTATGTTCATCGTATACGACACGGCAGCGTATGAGTCCCTCTATTGGAGGGGAGAGCAGTGCTGAAAGGTCGATGGTGCCGTGATGGCCGAGTCGCTGCAGGCTCTGCTCGAGACGGCGCTGGTGGTACTCAAGATGAAAGAGTTCACCGTCGAGGGCTTTGATGGTCTCGAGCAGTTTCACAGATCTGTCAGTCGCTGAAGATGGCGGTACTGAGGTAGCGTTCACCGGTATCACAGAGTACCGTTACGATAGTCTTGCCCTGATTTTCAGGACGTGAAGCGACCTTCATCGCTGCGTAGACATTCGCTCCTGCGGAGATCCCGACGAGCAATCCCTCCTCTTTGGCAAGCATCTTGGCTGTTCTTATCGCCTCTTCGTTGCTGACGGTGACGACCTCTCCGTAGAGGCTTGTATCAAGCACACCGGGAACAAAACCGGCGCCGATCCCCTGGATCTTGTGCGGTCCCGGTTTTTCACCCGAAAGTACGGCAGACTCTGACGGTTCGACGGCAAAAAGCTGCAGGGCTGGAATCTTCTCTTTGAGAAAAGAGCCGGTTCCCGTCAGTGTACCGCCTGTACCGACGGCCGCGACAAAGATGTCTACGTTGCCCTCGGTGTCGCGCAGGATCTCCGGCCCGGTTGTACGGCGGTGGATATCGGGGTTGGCAGGATTGTTGAACTGCTGCAGCACAATGCTGTTCTCGATCGTCTGCTGAAGCTCGTCGGCTTTATCGATAGCGCCTTTCATGCCTGCATTCGCAGGTGTCAACACGAGCTTTGCCCCCAATGCCTTGAGCAGGTTGCGGCGCTCCATGCTCATAGATTCGGGCATGGTCAGCAGCAGTTCGAGGTTGAGCCCCGCGCAGATGGCTGCGAGAGCGATCCCGGTATTGCCGCTGGTCGGTTCGATGATCACCGTGTCTGCGGTAATGTCTCCCCTGTCCATGGCGGTCTTGATCATATTGTAACCGATACGGTCCTTGACGGAACTGGTGGGGTTCATAAACTCGCATTTACCCAAAATCGTTGCACCCGACTGCTGCGACGGATAGTTCAATCTGACGATCGGCGTATTGCCGATGAGCTCAGTGATGTTGTTTGCAATACCCATAAAATACCTTTCACATAGCGTGCAGTTTTTATAATAATAATATCAAAGAAGTTAAAAATATGTAAAACCTGATCTTTTTACTCAACTATACTGCTGCCGCTGCGGTTGGTCGTATGGTAGACGACGGTTCCGTAGTTGCGGGCATAGTAGCGGATGAGCAGCTCCTGCAGCGTCGGCTCGATTGAGGGCACGAACCAGCCGTTGTTGCTGATGGCAAGCATGTATTTCGGGCTGCCTTCATAGAGCGCTTCCGAGGTCGCTTCATAGCAGATGGCGTTGCGGAAGGTGACCCCTTTGATACGGAAATCGGTCGGAGCCTCGGCACTGGAGTAGTCTGACGCTCCGTTGAAAAAGAGATCGTTGATAAATGCGCGTGCGAATTCGGGAAGGGGGATGTACTCCCCGAAAGGTACCAGTACCATCTTCTTGGCGATCTGCATCTCCCCCTCATGGAAAAAGTAGCTGACATTGTAATTAAGCCCGTTCTCTTCGAGCAGTGCTCCCGTGACGATGGCGATTCTGTAGGAGCGGCGTTTAAGCCGTTTGATGAGCTCTTCGTCGAGGTTGAGGTAAAGGGCGAACGTGGATTCGGGCAGCAGCACGAGGTCGTACCCCTCTTCAATCGCCCGGTCGATCTCCAGCAGGTTCGACTCGGTGGCTATCTCGACCATGCGCGGCCGCCATTTCAGCTCTTGCGGGGTGTCGTAGTTCAGCGCAAGCAGCAGCAAAAGCACGGCGGCAAAACGCTCCTTCTCTTTCAAAGAGGCGACAATGCTCAGTACGAAGAGTATCAGCGCAAACTGCCACCACTGGGTACCGAAGTAGCTCTCGACAAAGAGTAGCGGCGCTCTCATCCAGTCGAATCCGAAAGGGTCTGCGAGGTAGGTAAGGCCAAAGAGAAACACCGCGCGAAGCCACGGCATGCTGCTCAGTGCCAGTAC
>JBFEWT010000042.1:0-15700 GCA_041546225.1 Sulfurimonadaceae bacterium | reverse complement strand
CGACGACTTCAACGAGGATGCTTATAACACGGCGCAGCTTTATGCGGTCGTCTTTGATATAGACGAGTCATGCATGGTTTACGGGAATGACCCGGTATACACGATGTCACTGCTGGGCGAACAGGTCAAGGGCATCTACACCTGCATGAGTGAAGAGAATGCCAAAGCCGCATTAAGCGGTATGGATGATCCTGACGGTCTGCTTCTGCGTGTCCAGATGACGGCATTCATCCATGCAACGTACGAAGAGATCGAAGATGCGCTCTTTAACTTTGCCGATGAGCTGCAGGTCCTGCCGCTAGACGTGGACACACTGCTGAAGATCGACAAGGGTGAGAGCGGTCATAAGCTCGACATACTTAAAGAACTGTCAGGTACCGTTGCTCCTCTCCTGGCATCAGGTGACAAAGCGGCACTTGCAGCGGAGATCGAAAAATCGTTGCAGCTTATCGGGACCGATACGATTCAGTATTTCCAGCTGGAACGTATACTGCACCTGCTAAACCTTGTCGAAACGGCAGCCCTTCCAAACCTTTCGGGCTTTTTCGCACAGCTGTATAGCGGTAATGTCTACAACGAGGGTGCAGCAGTCATTGAGAGTGAGGCACCTGCCGCAGTTCCTTCCGCCGAACCGAAAGTTGTTGAGACACCGGCTGTTTCAAGTGCTTCGGAAACCATTGAAGTTTCTGATGAAGATACCCGTAACGGAATCAATGAGATCCTTGAACAGCAACTGCATGCTATCAAGACCATAAGTGACGAAGCGGCGCTGGCACGTGTTGTGACAATTCTTGAACACGTGCGTCCTTATGTTGATTCAATGCCTGCTGCTTTCGAAGGAAAAGCGGCTATTGAGTCATGGCTGAAAAGCGCACTTGGCCTGGGTGGCGGTGTGCAGGCAGAAACTGCCGCACCGGAACCTGTCGTGAGTGAGCCGGCAGTGCAACCGGTTGCAGCGGAAGCGGTCACTGTGGCTGTTGAGACGGAGCCTGAAGACGCGGCAGAAGAGAACATAGTTCAAGAGGCCTCGGCAAAAGATGTCGATAAGGTAGTCAAAGAGGCGCCGAAGAAAAATGTTATCGGTAAAACGGTCAAGATTGAGCAGGAGTCTATTGATAATCTGATGAATATTGTCGGCGAACTCCTCGTGGCGAAAAACTCCTTGCCGTATCTTGCCGATGGCGTCAGCGATATGAATAGCGAGATGATCCGACGGGCGATCCTGGAGAAGTATACCTTTATCAACCGCCTCTCCGAGCAGCTTCAGGATCTCATCATGTCGATGCGTATGCTGCCTATCTCTTATGTCTTTGACCGTTATCCGAAGCTGGTTCGCGATATCTCGCGAAACCTCGGCAAGAAGGTGAAGCTTGAGATGCAGGGCGGTGAGACCAAACTTGACAAGAATATGATCGAGATGCTGGCCGACCCGATGATCCATATCATGCGTAACTCGCTTGACCATGGTATTGAAGCACCGGAAGTGCGTGAAGCAAATGGCAAGTCTTCCGAAGGCAACATCAACCTGCGGGCATTTGCGCAGTCGGACAAGATCCTTATCGAGATCAAAGATGACGGTGCGGGGATCAATGTCGAGAAGGTGATGCATAAAGTCCTTGAAAAAGGTTTGATGACACCTGAAGAACTGGATGCACTCAGTGATGATGAGCGTGCGGAGCTTGTCCTTCTTCCCGGCCTCTCTACTGCTGACGAGATCAGCGAATACAGCGGGCGCGGCGTGGGAATGGATGTTGTCCGCAAGTCCATCGAGAGCTTCGGGGGAACGATCAACATACGTACTGTCCCTCAGAAAGGAACGACGATTACCCTGACAATCCCTGTCTCGCTTGCGGTAACATCACTCTTGCATGTCACGATGAACAGTGTCCATTATGGCTTCCCGATGGACTCTGTTTCCGAAACGGTGAAGATAGAGAAAGAGGAGATAGAGTATCTGCATAATGAGCCGTTCGTCTATATTCGCGGCGAGGTCATACCGCTGCTCTTTGTAAAATCAATGCTCAATGAAGACGAACTTGTGAATAAACCGCTTTCAATCGTCGTATTGAATGTGAAGGGCAATCTGCTGGCAGTGGTCGTGAATGAACTGTTGGGACAGCTTGACGTTGTACAGAAACCGCTTGAGGGTATCATGGAGTCACACCCGATCTTCAGCGGTACGGCACTGTTGGGTAACGGCCAGATCATTATGGCGGTAGATCCTATCGGACTGCTTGGCATCGCGCATGAACTTAAAACTGACGATGACAAGGCAAGCTGAGTGAAAACGTATAGAATCCGTCTGAAGGAGCATCGATGATCGGTTTTGTCATTTTTAAAGTCGGGAAGAATCAGTATGCTATTAATATAGAGATGATTCAGCGTATCATCCAGGCTGAGGCAGTAACGCTCATCCCCAATGCTCATCCGTACATTGACGGTATGATCTCCTATGAGAGTAAAGTGCTGAAAGTCATTAACTTTCGCAAGATGAGTCATGTCCCCTCGTATGAGGAGGAGATCACATCACGCTTTGCAGTGTTAAAAGATCAGCACCACGACTGGATGGATACGCTGCATACCTCTGTCGAAGACAGAAAAGTCCCCTTTACGGGAGAGACTGACCCGAGAAGATGTGAACTGGGTAAATGGCTTGCCGCTTTCAACTCTTCGGATGACAGGGTCAATGCGGTATTGCGTGAGTTGAACTCCTACCACAATGCCCTGCACAGATCAGCACATACTGTGCTGGAGATGTGCGATGTCGCCGAGGAAAAGTGTATACGTTTTTTCAGTACAGATATTAAAGAGTTGTTTGAGAAGACAATGCACCATCTCAATCAGCTGCTTAAAGAGGTTGATACGGTTGCGCAATCGATGCAGAAGTTCCTCGTCGTACACGGGGAACAGGCATTTATCGTCAAGGTGGATTCCATTGTCGATATCGCCTATGTCGATGACAGTGCAATCAACAAAGCGGATTCGGTATCCACGACGGAAGATTTTTTGAGTATTGACGGGATACTGGATAACAAGGGCGTCCTGGTAAATGTAATTAAATCGATCGAACTTCCCGAAAGCAAGGAGCAATAATGGCAATGAATATAGAGGACACGACTGTCCGTTTTGAATCGGTTATTTATGAGGATGAGATTACTCCACTGCGGGATTATCTTCAGGAGAAAGCACCTGAACCTGTTGCATTCGACTTTACATCCTGTGATGATGTGCACCTGGGTGTTCTGCAGGTGATAATGTCATATAAAAAGCTGTACGGTTGTGAATACAGCTTTTCAGATGAAAATAAAATCTACCGTACGGTACTAGAAGGCTTCGACACTCGTGAAGACCATTGTAATTAGCAACCGTAAAGGGGGCTCCGCCAAGAGTACAACGGCGGTGAACCTTGCCAGCGAACTGGCGAAAAAAGGTTCGGTCCTGCTGATCGATTTCGATACGCAGGGGCATGCATCTATCGGGGTGGGTTCCGAACCCTCGGAAACAGAGGGTATCCATTCGATTTTTCTCGGCAAGACACTGAGTGAGACATTTATTCCTACGGTCCATGAAAACCTGACACTGTCCCCGGCACTGGCTTTTTTTGATGTGTATGAGTATGCCGATCTTCGCGGAGTCCTGAAAAACCGTTTTAAGCGCGAACGCATTGATGAGTTCTTTGATTACTGTATTATCGATACGCCGCCTACGTTTGATGCGCTGCTTAAGAACTCACTTGAAGTCGCCGATGCCGTGGTCATCCCTTTTGTCCCGCATCACCTCGGTGTCGTCGCCGTCGGACAGATGGTCCGGGCGATCTATCAGAGCGCATCGCAGCTTGAGCGCGAAATAGCAGAGATCGGTATTTTGCCGGTTATGTTCAACCCGCATGTCAACGAGCACAAAGAGTCATTGCAAAAGGTGAAGGTCTCCTTCGGTGAGGGGAAACTCTTCTCCCCGGTCGGTGTCGATATCAAACTGGCAAAACAGTTTGAATCCGGATCGCCGATAGTCCTGGACACCAAACGCAGTAAAGGTTTGCGTGATTACAAGCGTTTTGCAGAGGAATTGTTAGCACGTTTGTAACAGAATGTCTTAACATGACGTAGAGTACAATTAATTCAATATCAATGTATTTAAAGAAGGTTTTGCATGAAAAATATACTTATTGTTGATGACAATCAGAATAACCGCATGATTTTAGGCCTTCTTATCGAAGACTATCTTGAAGAGAACCCGGATATCTCATTACAGTTCAAAGAGGCTAAAAACGGTAAGGAAGCGGTGGATATGTGCCGTGAAGAGTCGTTCGACCTGGTCTTCATGGATATCATGATGCCGGAAATGGACGGTATCGAAGCGACCAAACGCATTCGCGAAGATGACAAGAACGTCATGATCATTGCCGTATCTGCAGTCGATGACTCCGAGCGCAAAAAGAACATCTTGAACCGCGGTGCAGAGGATTATATCTCCAAACCTGTGAATGCCGATATCTTTCAGAGCAGGATCGCAAACTACCTCTCCATTATCGAATCACGCGGAAACCGAAAACACGAAGAGCATAACTTCAACGATGCCGCCGTCAACCTCTTTACGCAGGAGGTTTTCAGCCGCTGTATACTCTTTTCAATCCATTCAGATGATGCCCTTTCGGAGTTTTGGGAGTATTACCTGCTTGAAGAGAATGTAAAGTATGACGATCTGAGTGATGTCGTACGTACGGTCTACGGATTGGGTGACCTGCAGGTTAAGCTTGGTGTGAAGACGCAGATCATTGTGGAGGAGTCGGAGCAGGAGATATTTTTTACCCTGACGAACCTCGAGTCCATGGATGAACGTCTGATAAAACTGACACTTGCTAAAAACAGCAATGTCACGTCTTATAAGCTCGATGGCAGCAAGATAAGTTTCTCGCTTCCAAAGGTCTGTACGGCCGAAGAAGAGCCGCTCACCCCGCTGCAGGTAAGCGTTGCAAGCAGCGAGCCCGAAGCAGTCGCAAGCAGCGTCGAGTATGTCAAGTCGACAGAAGAGTTGCGGGTCTATAGCTATATGGACCACGAAGACCTTGTCGAGATGGAAGATTTCATCGGTAATCTCAGCTCCTTGCTCCTTGTCGTCGGCAGCAGTGATATGACCGAGGAAGAGGTCATGGATATCGCGACATATATCGATCATATCGCTAAAACAATGACCGTCTATTCTGAAACGTATGCCATGGCACAGGCCCTGCAGGCTCTCTCAAATGATATTGCGGCACATGTAGACCTCTTCATCCGCGAGTCGGCGGCACTCGGGCCGATGTGTGCGGCATTCAATAATGATATTTACAAATGGGTCAGGATGACGTTCCATGACGGCTCGCCATCGGTTGATTTTATGGATGATACGATTATCGCAAATGCCGGGACGATCAGCGGTATGCTGAAGATGGATGAAGCGGCCGCGGGAGATAGCGGAGAACTTGATGATATTTTCGATTTTTAAGAGGAGTTTTGATGTATAACGTTAACGTGCAAAATGTCTGTCGCTGTTTTTTGCGTAGCGGGTTTTCGGAATCGCAGCAGTTCTCGACGATAGAAGAGGCGAAAGCGGAAGCGGAACGTCTCTTGAAGCATATGCAGGATAACTTCTGTAAAAAACATGAGTTTCTATTAAACGAGCAGGTCGGAGATTATACGATTATCATCCGCCCGCGTTAGTCCTCACTCTTTTGCCCTCTCCGGGGCAAAAAAAGCTGATTAATGTTTCTTCTTCTGTCCCGGTGCGTCTTCTCTGCCGTGACCTTTCCCTTTTGATTTTCCTTTACCCTCTGCGCGGTTGTGTGACGGGTGTGATTTGTACTGGCGTCTTTGCACTTCGGTCATAGTGCGTTCGCGTTTTTGCAGTTCGGTTGAGAGCAAGAGTCTCTCATGATCGCTCATCACGCGTTCATGCAGCTTGAGCAGTGTGTCAGTCTTCTGCTTATGCAGGTCGATCAGGGCCGATGCAAGGTCTCCACCGTAAAGAGACGAAGTGATAAACAGGGCCGAAACCAGAAGTAAAATGTTTTTCATTTTATTACCTTTTTTTGATTTTTATTACTATAACACAAGTGTGTTGCTGTGAAGTAAACACGCTAGTGCGGTAAAAAGATCTCTTTCGCCCGCTCCAGGTCTTCTTGGGTATCGATGCCGAATCCGGTACTGGCGACTTTGACCATGGAGATCTTTTGACCGTGGTAGACAGCGCGGAGCTGTTCGAGTTTCTCAATATCTTCGATCGGTGCGTCATTCAGGGCACAAAAGTCGTGCAGGCTCTTCTTGGTAAACCCGTAGATACCGATATGGCCGAAGTAGGTCGCCGCACCGCTGCGGTTATAGGGGATGAGGCTGCGTGAAAAGTAGATGGCATTGTGCTCATGGTCCATAATGACTTTGACAAGGTTCGGATCGGCCGCGGCTTCAGCGTTGATGGCATTGTAGCAGCTGCCCATAATAAAAGGAGCATCGGCATTTTTTAGGCTGTTGAGACGCTGCATAAGCGCTTCTACGACCTCTGCTTCGATAAAAGGCTCATCGGCCTGGATGTTGATGACAAGCTCATCATCACTGATATCGAGCAGCTGAGCACATTCGTTAATGCGGTCGGTACCGCTTTTATGGGTGTCTGAGGTGAGCATCGCCTCGATGCCGTGTGCTTTACAGACCGTTATGATCTCTTCATCTTCAGCCGCGACAACGACACGGTCAAGGTGCGCAACCCGTTGAGCCGTGCGTACGACCATCGGCAGGCCGCCGATATCGGCAAGGACTTTTCGCGGAAAACGGGTGGATGAAAGGCGGGCGGGGATTATGATCATAAAGTAGTACCTCGGTTCGGTATAATTTCGTTATTGAATTATATCTATCGGGGGCTGAATGCTGCTTTATCAACCGCAAAGCGGATACTGTTACAACAGTGATTCTGTCTTTTTGTATGACTTCATTACCTCTTTCAAGCCCCGCGGGAAGATGCTTGATGTAGGATCGGGCTGCGGTGTAGTCGGGCTGCTTGTCGCACGGGACTCGCCCGGTGTCTGCCTCGAAGCAGTTGAGAAACAGGAGGCATTTGCACAGTATGCGACAAAGAATGCCGAGGTGAACAAGATCGCCTACCGTATGCACAGGGGGAGTTTCCTCGACCTGGATGCGGAGGGGTATGACTATATAGTCTCGAACCCTCCCTTTTATCATGACGGGGCATCGCGCAGCAGTGACGAGATGCTCTCAACGGCACGCTATAACCTCAATCTCCCAATGGCGGATTTTTTTAAAAAAGCGGCACGTCTGCTTCGTCCGAAAGGGCATTTTATCTTCTGTTATGACCCGCAGCAGTTCGGCCTTATCTGTGCCGAACTTGCCGCCGTAAAATTAAGGGTGGTTGATGTACAATTTGTCCATCCGAAAGCCGACAGGGCTGCCTCTCTGGTCATGGTGCATGCACGTAAAAACTCAAACTCCCTGATGAAGGTGTGGCCGCCTTTCATCACTTTTGAGGGAGACGAGTTTTCAGAAAAAGCAAAATCGGTCTATAAAAAAGCAAGGACGCACAGTATAAAATGTCATCTTTAATCCGGCAAGAGGGCTTTTCCTATGCATTTACCCCTGACGCATGCAGCAGTTGCGGCGGGCGCTGCTGTACCGGAGAAAGCGGCAATATATTTGTACGTCCTGAAGAGATCGCGGCACTTTCGCAACTGCTTGAACTCGACGAGTCGCTGTTTCGTGAACGCTATCTGCAAAAGGTCGGCTACAAGTATTCTATAAAAGAGAAGATTGTCGGGGTCTCCCATGACTGTATCTTTTTTGACCGTGAAGCCAACGGCTGCGGAGTCTACATGGCAAGACCGCAGCAGTGCCGAACTTTTCCGTTCTGGGACTATTATAAAAACCGTATCGACGAGCTCAAAGCCGAGTGCCCGGGAATCGTCGATGCATAATATTCTGCTGCTGTTTGTTCTGCTCTTCTTCGCAGGGTGTTCGCAGGTCGGCTATAACCAGCAGCCGCACCTTAAAGCCTTTGAAGATGAGGACACCCTGATCCTTTACGCATTGGACAGGGAAAGAACGGGAGAGTTCGCTGCGGCATCACTTATCTATGACACGCTCTACAAAGAGTCGCGAAAACGCGAATACTTTATACGTTCAATGGCGATGCTGATGCATGCCGGGGATTTTGATACGGTTGTCGCCCGCACTTCAGATGCTTTGGAAACGGACCCGGACTGGCATGACGTTCAGCGTTTGCAGGTACAGGCCCTTGTAGCGCAGCAACGCTATGAAGATGCGAAGAACAGAGCACTTGAATTACTGGATAAGACAAAAAACAGTGCCGATTATCAACTGGTCAGCAGCATCTATATCAGTCTGAAGCGCTTTGATATGGCGCTCAAATACCTGGAGAGGGCATATGCGATCAATTATGACGAGGTGATACTCGACAAGATGGCGATCATCCTCTATGTCAACCTTAAACGTCAAAAAGAGGCGATCGCCCATCTTGAATCCCATAGCCGCCTGCATGGCTGCTCGAAAGTGATCTGCAAGCGTCTTGCCGGCTTTTACAGCGAACAGAACAACGTCGAAGGGATGCTTGCGACGTACATGCGCCTTTATGATGCGTTTGAAGAAGAGGATGTGGCCGATGCTATCGTGAAGATCTACTCCTATCAGAAAGATTCTCTGCGCCTGATCGCTTTTCTGGAGCGTTCGCACAGCAACGATGATCTTCTGCTGGACCTTTACATAAATGCAAAACGTTACAGCAGTGCGCACGCGTTGGCCACGCAGCTTTACGAGCGTACCGGCAAACTCCGCTACCTTGGGCAGAGTGCCATTTTTGAATATGAAAAGGCAGAGGACAAGAGTGACAAAACGATGCTTACACAGGTGATGAAACGCCTGCAAAGCTTTGTGGCGCAGGAGCCCGAACCGCTTTTTTTAAACTACCTGGGGTATATGATGATCGATCATGACCTGGGAGTCGAAGAGGGCATAGTGTATGTTCAAAAAGCATTGGAGAGCGAACCTGATTCAGCATACTATCTTGATTCGCTGGCATGGGGGTACTACAAGCTGGAGCGCTGCGTTGAGGCCCTTGCGATTTTGACGCGTGTAACTGAAGAACTTGGAAATGATGATAAGGAAGTATTGATGCATATGAAAGCCGTAAAAACCTGTTTGGAAGGAAAAGAGAAAGAATGATACTAGATGAGATTATTGCTAAGACAAAAGAGGACCTCGCAATACGCGAGAAAGAGTTCAGCATGGAGTGGCTGGGCCGCTCACTGGCATTTAATGCCCGTGCACCGCGTGACGTCATACCCCACCTGACATCGACGCCGGATGAACCGTACCGT
Source organism: Sulfurimonadaceae bacterium (assembly GCA_041546225.1). Lineage (GTDB taxonomy): Bacteria > Campylobacterota > Campylobacteria > Campylobacterales > Sulfurimonadaceae > JBFEWT01. Next base: position 6,324 of record JBFEWT010000042.1, on the reverse strand, counting down.
ATTATTTCCGAAGTGAAGAAAGCGAGCCCTTCAAAAGGGATCATCCGCGAAGATTTTGATCCGCTTGCCATTGCGCAGGGGTATGAGCGCGGAGGTGCGAATGCCATCTCCATCCTGACCGAACCGCACTATTTCAAGGGTGATCTCGAGTATCTGGCAGGCATTCGCCGTTATGCGAGCATCCCGTTGCTGCGCAAGGACTTTATCGTCTCAAAATATCAGCTGCTCGAAGCGCTGGTCTACGGTGCGGATTTTGTCCTGCTCATCGCGGCAGCACTTTCACGCAAAGAGCTCAAAGAGCTGCTTGATTATACACGCCATCTCGGTATGGAAGCCTTGGTCGAAGTCCATGACAAAAGCGACCTTACCAAGGCCATCTTCGCAGGTTCGGATATCATCGGCATCAACCACCGCAACCTGCAGACCTTCGAGATGAACATGAACCTCTGTTACGACCTTATCCCGCTGATCCCTAACGGGAAGGTGATTGTCGCAGAGAGCGGTATCTACGAGCATGGTCAGCTGGCTGATCTCAATAAAGCGGGTGTCGATGCGTTCCTGGTCGGAGAGTCGCTTATGCGTCAGGAAAATGTGGAGAAAGCAGTGCGCTGTCTTAAAACAGGCAAGGATTGCGAGTAGGGATGTAAAGAGCGATTGCTCTTTACAGAGGATTAGGCCAAGAGCGCCTTGACACATTCGTTGATGCGTTTGCCGTCCGCTTTGCCTGCAAGCGCTTTGCTTGCGGCTCCCATGACTTTGCCCATATCTTTCATCGACTCTGCACCGACAGTGGCGATGATCTCTTTCATCGCGGCAGCCAGCTCATTGTCGTCGAGCTGTTTTGGCAGGTAGGCCTCAAAGATCGCCGCTTCCGCCGCTTCTTTCTCATAGAGGTCATCGCGTCCCGCTTCTTTATACTGTGCCATGGAGTCATTGCGCTGTTTCATCTGCTTCTGGATGATCTTGATCACATCATCGTCGCTCAGCTCTTTGCGTTCGTCTACTTCGATCTGTTTCATGGCGCTGTCAAGCAGGCGAAGCGCATCGCGTTTTGCGACCTCTTTTGCTTTCATAGCGGTTTTAATATCATCTTTGATCTGCGTGCGTAGGCTCATATTCTTCCTTGGAACTCTTTTTGCTTGAATTATAGCAAAATATATGAATGTGAGTCTGATATGCCGCAAACGATTTTATTTATTCTGACTAGTGCGTTTCTCCTGAGCGGTTGTACCGCCAAACTGACAGAACCGGCGATGAACTTCAAACCGCCGGTTTATGTCGAACAGATGCCGTCGCTTGAGCAGGAGGACGCCTTTACATCGACGGGCAGTATTTTCGGACAGGGTGACAACCCGCTCTTCTCAGATCACAAGGCGATGCACGTCAATGACATCGTCACGGTTGCCATCATCGAGACGGCCAAGAGTTCCAACAGCGCGAACAAGCAGACGGCCAAGAGCGATAACGTATCACTGGGCGGCGGAGTCTTCAGCGGCGGAACCGACAATGCGGCGGTCTCTTCTTATATCGGCAAACTCAACGGCCTGACCAATATCGGTTTTTCGGCTGATTCGACCAATTCGTATTCAGGGCAGGGGTCGTACTCGAAAGATGCCTCGTTTACCACGACCATCTCTGCGCGTATCGTCAAAGTACTTAAAAACGGCAACTACTACATAAGCGGGAAGCGCGAGATCATGGTCGATGAAGAGAAGCAGTTTGTCCAGATCAGCGGCGTGATCCGCCCGTACGACATCGATCAAAACAACAATATCAATTCGACACAGATCGCCGATGCGAAAATCCTTTACAGTACGCAGGGCGATATCGAACGTTCAATCAGTCAGGGGTGGGGTACGAAAATGGTACAGGCGGTTTGGCCGTTTTAAAGTTGTGATATAATTTTTTATAATTTATCATATCTGTGAGGCCTTATGACAAGCTATCGTTTTCGCATCACCGGAACAGTACAGGGTGTCTGGTACCGTAAAACGGTCCGGGACAAAGCCAATAATGCCGGTTTCAGCGGTTGCGTACGCAACCTTTCCGACGGCAGCGTGGAAGCGTGTGCAACTCTTCACGACGATGACTTTGCAACGTTTATCGCAATCTTGGAAGAGGGCTCGCCCAAAAGCAGGGTGGAGTGTATTGAACAGGAAGTTGTTTTCGAACTCTACAGCGGACCGTTTATCGTCCTCTGACACTTTCAGCGTTTGAGGCAGACCGCGTAGACACTCAGAATGTCATATGCATAGGGATAGTCACTCTTGAGCACCCCGCGGACCCGCCAGGTATTACCGTGGAACGTCGGGTAGTTGTCATATACCTCGGTACCGATCCCTTTCATATAGCCGCCTCCGCTTACGATGTAGTCACTTGGACATGTCGCGGTTGCACGGCCGCCTGATATATGGTCTATAACACCGAAACTGAAGGCCATGGTACGTATAAGAGTGCCTGAACTGCCGCTGACATCTTCACAGACGATACTGCCGTCTTCATGAATGGTATTGATCGCCATCCCATCAGGACACTGGGCATTCAGGATATTCTGCTTCATATCAAGGGTCTGTTTGATTGAGAGGATCTCCTCTTGCAGTTGGTGTATCAAAGCAAGGTTACTGCTTATCTCTTCACTGTTCGCATCGCTTTGTTCCTGCAGTAAAGCGTTGGCCTCTTCCAGCGCGGCTATAGCTGCACTGTTGGCATCGACACGCTCTTCGATACTACCGACACTGAGCGCAATGGCATCAATCTGATCCTGCAGGGAATTCAGGCCGTTTTTGATGGTAATAAAAGGCTGCCCGTTGGGAAGGTCGATGTTATTGCTGACATCACTCCCTTTCCCGTTGGCCCCATCCAAGGAGAGTGTGAGTATAAACATGAGAAAAAGAGGCATGAGCAGTTTCATCGGAGGTCCTTTGGTATAGGGTTGATTGTTCATAATAGAAGAAAAGGGATAAAAAAGTACTGAGTATCGAGAAGTAATCATAGTGGAAGGGCCTGAGCCTCTTCCATGTTAGTAGTTGACAGCGACTTTGTAGGTCGGGTCGTCAAGCTCATAGGAGCAGTAAGGACCGGCATTCTTGAGAATGTTTTTACAGTCTTTACTGAGGTGACGTAGCAGAATGTTCTTATCGGCTTCTTCGTATTTCTTGATGAGCGTGTCGATCGCTTCTACGCCCGATGCATCCATAACGCGTGTGTTCTTGAAGTCGATCACCACGCGCGGCGGGTCAAGGTCGATGGTGAAGTTCTGCGAGAAAGTCGTAGCTGAACCGAAAAAGAGCGGCCCGTCAAGCTCGTAGACCTTTGTACCGTCCTCTTCGACATGCGTTCTTACGTAAATACGTGCATGTTTCCAGGCGAAGACAAGTGCCGAGATGATGACACCGGAGATGACGGCGACAGCGAGGTCGGCCATGATGGTGATGACGGTTACGGCGATCATGACGAAAGCGTCACTGCGCGGCATATACTTGATATGGCTGATACTGCTCCATGCAAAAGTACCGATACTGACCATAAACATGATACCTACCAGTACGGCTACGGGAATGATGTTAAGAAGGTCGGTCAACGAGGCGACGAGAACGATAAGCCCTACTGCCGCGACGAAAGAGGAGAGACGGCCCAGTCCGCCGGAAGTGAAGTTGATAATGGACTGACCGATCATCGCACACCCCGCCATACCGCCGAAGAAACCGCAGGTGACATTACCCGTACCCTGTGCGATACACTCTTTGTTTCCGCTGCCGCGTGTGCCGCCCATCTCATCGAGTACAGAGAGCGTCAGCAGCGATTCGATAAGACCGACCAGTGCCACTAGAACAGCGTACGGAAGAACAACCAGAAGTGCTTCGAAGCTGAAGAGATTGTCAGGGATACCGAAGCTCGGCAGCTGCCCTTTAAACTGGCTCAGGTCCGTAAGCTGACCGACAAGAATAGTGTCCAGCTTGGCGAAGTAGACGATAAGGGTGACGGCGATAATAGCTACAAGACCTGCGGGGATAGCTTTTGTTAGCTTCGGCAGAAAGTACATTGTGAGCATCGTAAAGCCGACCAGCAGGTACATGACCATGCCTTCACCGTCAAAGAACTTGAACTGTGCCATGGCGATGACGATGGCAAGACCGTTGACAAAACCGTACATAGCCGGCTGTGGAACAAGACGGATGAACTTACCCATCTTGAGCGCACCTACGGCGATCTGGATAAGACCGGCGACAATGGTGGCAAGGAGGATGTACTGCAGTATTCCGATACTCAGTTCATCCCCGCTGTAGCCTTGTGCTTCAAGGATGGTGTGCGCCTGGATACCAAGGCCGACGAAGACGATGGCAACTGCACCGGTCGCGCCGCTGATCATACCCGGTTTCCCGCCAAGCAGTGAGGTGATCAGACCAAGGATAAAGGCGGTATAGAGACCGACAATAGGACTGACGCCGGCGATAAATGAGAAAGCGATTGCTTCGGGGACGAGTGCAACGGCAACGACGAGCCCGGAAAGGATGTCGTTTTTGATGTTGTCCTTGGAGTAGTTGATGATGTTAAACAATAGTTATCCTTGAAGGGCCGCGAGCTGTTCGCGTACTTTGGCTTGTTTTTCCTGGGCTTCGGCCAGGTCGGCTTTGTTCTGTACGACAACAGCTTCTGGCGCGTTGTCAACGAACTTCTTATTGTTCAGCATGCCGTTGAGCTTGCCGATCTCTTTGTCGAGTTTTTCACTCTGTTTGCTCAGACGGTTGATGACCGGGGTGAGGTCGATGCTCTCTGTCGGGATAAAGGTCTCGCAGCTGTCGGCGATATCGCTGACGGCATTGTCGATTTTTTCGGAGGTAAAGGCTACTTCTTCGACTTTTGCAAGTTTGGCGATAAACGGTGCCATCATCGCTTTTGTCTCGTCATCGATACCGTCGATTTTAACGAAGGCTTTTTCGATCTTCTGATTGCCCATGTCGACAAGGACTTTGGCGCGGCGAATGGAAACAATGGCATCCATGATGATATTGAAGGTCGCTTCCTCTTTTTCGCGTTTTTTCGTCTTGTGCGGGTACTCCATGATCATGATCGAGTCGGAACTCTCAAGAGAAGTTCCCGAAAGTTCATGGTGGAGGTATTCGGTAACGAACGGCATGAACGGGTGAAGCAGTTTCATGGACTCTTTGAAGATCGCACCCAGTTCGACGATGCTTCCTTTGTCAGCCTTGCTCAGCTCGATACCCCAGTCACAGAACTCGTTCCATATAAAGCGGTAGATGGTGGTGGCCGCATCGTTGAACTTGTACTCGTCGAGCGCTTCGCGTACCTCTTTGGTCGCCTGGTTCAAGCGTGAGAGCATGTATTTGCCCAGAGGCGTCTCCACGCAGAAGCCGCTCAGGTCGGGGAAGGTATCGACATTCATCTGAAGGAACTTCGCCGCGTTGTAGAGCTTGTTGGTGAAGTTGCGGTTGAGCTCGAGCTTTTTGGGACTCATGCGGATATCGCGCCCTTGCGCCGCAGAGATGGCCAGAGTAAAGCGCAGGATGTCGGCGCTGTACTCGTTGACCATGTCAAGCGGGTCGATGACATTGCCTTTTGACTTGGACATCTTCTGGCCATGCTCGTCACGTACGAGTGCATGTAGGTAGATGTGGTCAAACGGCAGTTTGCCCATAAAGGTCTCCCCCATCATCATCATGCGCGCCACCCAGAAGAAGAGGATGTCAAAACCGGTGATGAGCAGGCTGTTCGGGTAGAACGCTTTAAGGTCATCGCCTTGGAACAGTTTGTCCATCTCCGTATCGCCGTTGCCCCAGCCAAGTGTCGAGAACGGCCAGAGTGCCGATGAGAACCATGTATCGAGAACGTCAGGGTCCTGGAAGATGCTTTTGGATGAACAGTGCGGACACTGCGTCGGCTCTTCATCTTTGGAGGCCCATTCATGGTCACAGTCGTTACAGTAGAAGACCGGGATGCGGTGGCCCCACCAGAGCTGGCGCGAGATACACCAGTCGCGCAGGTCGCCCATCCAGGAGTTGTAGCTGTTGATCCAGTGCGGCGGGAAGAACTGTGCCTGACCGTCGTTGGTCTTTTCGATGGACTGCTTTGCCACTTCGGCGCGGACGAACCACTGTTTCGAGATGTACGGCTCGACAACGTTTTTACAGCGGTAACAGTGGCCGACCTGGTGGACATGGTCTTCGATCTTCTCGATGAATCCCTCTTCGTCAAGGCGTTTGACGATTACGTCGCGTGCGGCTAGACGCTCAAGCCCTTTAAACTCGCCGGCGTAGTCGTTCAAGATACCCTTTTCGTCAAATACGGTAATAAACTCAAGATCGT
>JBFEWT010000196.1:0-2877 GCA_041546225.1 Sulfurimonadaceae bacterium | reverse complement strand
CGGTCTTTGGTATCTTTGCGGAGAACGTAGCAAATGCAAACGGCATCTTTATGGCGTCGACATCGATGCGTTTGCCTGCGAACTGCCAGCTTGAAGATGTCAGTGCCACCCGGTCGCCCCGCGGGTCGATGGTGTACTCAAGCTTTACCGGTGTGCGGCTGTCGAGTTCCGCCCCGGCGAAGGTGACCTCTTTAAGGCGTGCGGAGAGTCGCCCTTTTCCTTCGGAGAGTTCGATGGAACCGGATACGTCGGCATCTATCATCTCTTCATAGGCGAGTTGTAGCGCGTCGATGGAGATGCGGGCGTCTTTCAGGGAGACGGCCGCATCTGTCGCCTTGAAAAGCAGGCCGTTGTAGACAAATTCGCCGCTGTCGACATCAAACGTCCCCTCATCGGTCACGACAAGGTCGACGAGGTCGATATGGAGTGTCAGGTCTGTCCTGGTCGTACCGCTCGTCTGCTTGAAAGGGAGATCGATCCCGTACTGGTGCAGCAAGAAGAGGATGTCGTCGGTCAGCTGCGCCTCGGTGATGATGTAGGCGTTCAGGGTAGGGTGTGCAGGGTTGAAGTCGATATCAAGCCAGCTCTTGCCGCCGCTTTGCGAATAGAAGGTGGGTGCCACGGGGTAGATGTTGAGTTTGCCCTTTTCGAAGATGACGTTGGTATGGTCCGTCCTGATAGGCTCAAGGTTCTGGTTGAACGTGTATTCGAGGTCGTCGTAGGTCGCACTGGCGTAGAGCGTCTCGAGAATGCGTTCGGGTTGCGCATAGGGGAGGCTGCCTCTGAGCGTATGCAGGTGTACGCGGGTACCATGGGTATAGTCGGCGATCCATGGGCTCACTTCCTCGGGGAGGCCGAACAGGTCGACAATGGGTTTGATGGCGTTGATAGGCGCGTTCGCAACGGCGCTGAAGTCGGCCATGCTGCTGTCCGCCGTCAGGTAAAGCGTCAGGTCTGCTACTTTTGGAAACACGATGTCCGTCGCAGAGTAGAGTGTGAAAGCTTCGAGGTCAACGGCGACGACACTGTCGAGCTTCGGCTGCTCTTCTCTTTCGCCTATGCGCGAAACGGTGGCATAGAGGTAGTGGTTTTCGATATTAAACGCGGATTCGAGCTTGTAGCCCGGTGCAAAGAGATAGAGAAATCCCTCTTCGTTGCCGTTATAGCTAAACGACGCGCTGGTCTCGTTAAAGCGGATATTCTCGATGATGATCTGTTCAAACCAGCCGTCGAAAAGCCGGAGTATCCTGATGGTTTTTTGCAGCAGTCCGGGGTCGAAAGGTTCCGATTTTTCGGGTTTTTCGCCGGTAACAGATAGCTGCTCGGCGGTGACGGAGATTTTTTCATCCCACTTTATGTATAATTGCTCTACTTGTACATAGGGCAGTTTTAAACGTTCGATACCCACCCCGTTTTGCAATAGACTAAAGAGAAGAAGAGAAACCAGACAGATGAATGAGATGAAGCTGACAATTATAAAATGGAGTTTGCGTATCGTTTTTATAATTGTATTATCGTTCATTTACTACCTAAACCTGCCGATGGCAACCTCCAAGGTACTCTATATCCCCCAGGGTTCGATTAAAAAAATTATAACATACCTCGACTACAAAAACATGGATATTTCCGCATTGGACGGTTATTTCCTCCGTTTGATAGGAATGCCGCAGCAGGGCTGGATCAATATGGATGCGGAGCGCCTCACCCATGCCGATTTCCTTTACAGGCTGACGACTGCCAAAGCCGCGATGAAAGACGTGACGCTGATACCCGGAGAGACGACCTATGTCTTTATGCAGCAGCTCGCAGATGCGATGGAGCTCGATGCGAACGTATTGCTGGCATATCATGAAGCGTACGCACCTTCGCCGGAGGGCTCGCTGGTCCCCAACACCTATAAACTCCCTTTGGGGCTGGAGGAGAAAGAGGCGGTAAGGCTGCTCTTGAACCAGTCCGGCCGACAGATGAAAGCGTGGTCGGAGAAGATCTTCGGGACCTATAACGAACATAAGTGGTTCCAGTACGTCACCATGGCGTCGGTCATCGAAAAAGAGGCGGCGAACGCCGAAGAGATGCCGCTGGTGAGTTCCGTCATCTACAACCGTCTCAACAAAGGGATGAAGCTGCAGATGGACGGGACGCTCAATTACGGCAGGTATTCGCACGAGCGGGTGACGGCGAAGCGGATCAGGGAAGACAAAAGCCCCTATAACACCTATAAACACAAGGGTATACCGCATCAGCCCGTCTGCAATGTCGGCTTCGAAGCCATCAAGGCGGCTATCTTCCCGGCGCAGACGGATTACCTCTATTTCATGAAAAACAGAGATGGTACCCATAATTTTACACGTTACTATTCTACACACTTACGCAATATTAATGGTGCTACCAAATGAAACATATGGTAAAAAAGTTCACAGCTTCTTCACATCTTAGTAATATTTAGTCTACATAGTGCTATCATGCTTGGATAAAAAATTACAGGAGAAACCTGATGTCAAAAATCATTTGGTCAAAAATCGACGAAGCTCCGGCTTTAGCAACGTATTCTTTACTGCCGATCGTTAATGCTTTTACTAAAGCTGCAGGTGTTGAAGTAGTTCTTAGTGATATTTCACTCGCAGGTCGCGTTCTTGCTGCAATGGGTCTTGCAGAAGATGAACTGTCAAAACTAGGTGAAGTCGTTCTTCAAGAAGATGGAAACATTATCAAGCTTCCAAACATCTCTGCTTCAGTCGGACAGCTTAAAGACTGTATCGCTGAACTTCAAGGTCAAGGTTATGACATCCCTAACTATCCTGAGAACCCTGCAAACGCAGAAGAAGAGGCTATCCAGGCTAAATACAGCACATGTCTAGGTTCAGCGGTTAACCCTGT
>JBFEWT010000005.1:0-35977 GCA_041546225.1 Sulfurimonadaceae bacterium | reverse complement strand
TCGCGTAGGCGGCATCAAGGACAAGACCCCGTATGAAAAGTTTGGTATGGCGCATATCGCGGTAGTCCGGATCGATGAATATACGTGAGAGTTCAGCACTCTGCTCTGCTTTAAAATGACGTGCTTCGGGGTAGAACGTGCAGTGCTGCTGGGTAGGGTAGCCGACAGGTGAGTGATGGATAAGCCGTATGACGGCACAGATAGCCCCGTCCGCGTCCAAAACAGCGAACTGGTCGGAATAGGGGTCGTATTCATCATATTCGCGTTTGTCCTCTTTCGCATCGATAAAGGCGAGTTCATCATGCATGATCTTATAGCGGAACCTGAAAACGTCTTCGAGCATTTGTTTACTAGTGACATGTTGGAATGTGAAGGGCACTGCAGTTCCTGGGATTAGAGATAGTTACACGTGTGTATAAGCGTAATCGAAAGAGCTGTTACAAATTGAATGTTATTCAAATTATTAGATTCTTTAAACTTACCGGAGTGATTTGAGGGTCAATGAGATTTTTTTGAGATGAAAGTGGCACCTGTGGTAAACTTCGCTCATGAAAACCGTACAGGCGCACACCACCGAAACACTCGAGGTGAAACAATCGAAGTTTATTGCCCATCTTTTTCCCTATGAACGTTTTGACGAGATCCTGGCACAGCTCAAAGAAGAGCATCCCAAAGCTCGCCATTTTGTCACGGGGTTCCGTTACCTGAACGCATTCGAACAGGTCGTAGAGGGGTGCAGTGACGACGGAGAACCCAAGGGCACTTCGGGCAAACCGACACTGGCGGTACTGCAGGGTCAGGAACTTATCAATGTCGGCGTGATTACGGTGCGCTACTTCGGCGGTACCAAGCTGGGGACCGGCGGGCTGGTACGTGCCTACAGTGACGCGACCAACCTGGTGATCGAACAGAGCGGAGTGGCGGAGTATGTCAAGGAACTCGATGAGAAGATCGCCGTCGCCTACAGCAATATCTCTCAGGCGGAGTATGCGCTCTCACAGCATGGGGTACGTGTCAAGGAAAAAGCGTTTGATGCCGCCGATGCCGTTTTTACCGTTACGGGTACCCGTGAAGCACTGGACGCTTTCTACGGCGACGTGAAGCGGCTGGTAGAAAAAGTACCCGATGATCGATAAGCGCGCCTCTCGCATCAAGGCGGTGACGCATGCCTTTTTCCTCTCCATCACCACGACGATAGCCGAACCCTCCATCATCCTTCCGCTCATCGTCAACTATTTTTCGGGAAGCCCGCTGATCGTCGGTATCTTCGCATCGCTGCTCAAGGGCGGGGCGATACTGGTACAGCTCTTCGCGGCATTCGGGGCACAGAGTTACCCGCGTGTCATGCCGTTTCTGCACCTTGTCTTTGCCGCGCGTTTTTTCGCCTGGTTCGGTATCGGTCTGGCCATCTACTTTTTCGGCGAGAGTTCTGCGACAGTGACGCTGTGGTGTATCGGCATCGGGCTCTTTGTCTTCTCCTTTTCGGCCGGTTTCGGCGCGATCTACTTTAACGAGATCCTGGGCAAGGTCTTTACCAACCGTTACCGGGGAGAGGTGTTTGCCCAGCGGCAGTTCATGGCCGGGGTGGGGGCGATAGTGAGCGGTCTCTTTGCCGGAGCGGTACTGGAGTACTTCGAGCCGCCGCAGAGTTTTGCCTACCTTTTTATGGCGAGTGCCGTGATGATGGCATTCGGGATCACGGCGTTCGCTTTGATCGAAGAACCCCTCAAACGCAATGTCGCCGTTAAAGAGGATAAATTCCGCATCTTCATCAAAAACGCTTTTTCGCTTCTTCGCAGCGATGGCGTACTGCGTAATCAGATCATCACCTACCTGCTCTCCTATGCCCATCTTTTCGCGCTGCCTTTTATTATCCTCGATGCCGAAGGAAAACTCGATATCGGCGGTCTGGAGATCGGGTACCTGCTGACGGCGCAGATCGTCGGCGGGATGCTCAGCAATGTATTGTGGGGACGCTTGTCGGCGAGAGGGTCTCTGCAGCTGGTCATCGCCCTTGCGTTCTTTGCGCACATCGCTGCACTCACGCTGGCGCTGTTCGCCTCGGAGTTTATGCACTATGCAGTGCTCTTTTTTCTCATAGGTGCCGCCATAGACGGGAACCGCCTCGCATTTTCGAACAATATCCTCGCGATCGCCCCCGAAGCGAAACGCCCGGTCTATATCGCACTGCAGTCGAACCTGACCTCTTTCGGACTCTTTTTCTCCATTCCCGGGGCACTGATCCTGGAGGTGTTCGGGTATAGCGTTCTGTATATTCTGACGATCATATTGCTTGCAATAGGACTGCTCTGGTCGCGCAAACTGGCATTATCATCCTCTAAATCAGACTGATATTGTCGGATTTGATATGCGAGATGTGATATAAATGATATAATCGTTGAAAATTTACAGATAGGACCGGAATGAAAAATAGCGCCTTTTATGCCTTTTTTCACAAACAGATCCTTGTGATGGCACTTATCTCGTTTTTTCCGAGTATGGGCTATATCGCTCTGGGATGGTACTACGGCTTTCTCCCGGAGACCCTCTACTGGTACGCTGCTATGGTGGCAAGTTCATTGTGGGGCGTACGGCTGCACCGCATGTTCAGCTTCGAGTCTATGGACCGGGAGGAACTGCAGCACTGGTACCGCGAGCTGACCTACTTTTTCTATCTCTGTTTTGCGCTCTGGACAGCGATTTTTATTCTCTGTACGCTCCGTGACATCATCGAACTGCACTATATCGCCATCTTTACGCAGATCGGCGCATCGGTCGTCGCCTCGACACTGCTGGTTTCGGACAAAAAGCTTTTTATCCCGACCATTGCGATCCTGATGTTCCCGTTGATTACCTATTTTGTGTTTATCGGTGAATGGTACGGGTACATTCTGACTTTTTTCTCCTCGATTTTCACTATTGTGCTGCTATACGGTTCGTTCAGCAGCCACAGGCTGCTGGAAAAGACTACCTATCAGGCCTCGCATGATATGTTGACGACTCTCTATAACCGTCACTATTTCCTTATTGCATTGCAGCAGAGCATCAATGCGCTCAAACGTCAAAACAGCCACTCCTTTCTGCTGCTGATCGACCTCGACCACTTTAAGACCATCAACGATACCCTCGGGCACGACGTGGGCGATGAACTGCTGCAGGAGGTCGCCCAGAGGATCCGAAAGGTGATGCCGACAAACGAGTTTATCATTGCCCGTCTCGGCGGCGATGAGTTCGTTATTATCGGCGAACAGTACAGTGATCGCGAAATGTGCCAGTTCAATGCCAATCTGTGTGCCGAAGAGCTGCTGCAGGTACTCAAAGAGAGTTATGAGATCGATGGCCACCATCTCTATATCAGTGCGAGTATCGGAGTCAGCCTGATCAGCGGCAAGAATGAGAATGCCCACCGCTTCATGAAAGAGGCGGATATCGCAATGTACGAAGTGAAAGCCAAAGGGCGTGATGGCGTGATCTTGTTTAATGAAGCGATGAGCAAACGGGTGGAGTATCATCTTGAGATTGAGCGTCAGCTCCATTTTGCACTGGAAAATGGTGAGTTCACGTTGGAGTATCAGCCCCAGGTAGATCGTGAACAATCCGTTATCGGTGCAGAAGTTCTGGTACGATGGCATAACGCTGAGTTGGGGATGGTCTCTCCGGCAACGTTTATCCCGATTGCGGAACAGACGGGTGTCATCGTAGAACTGGGCCGTTTTATCCTTGAGGAGTCTTTCAAGACGCTGCGCGAGTGGGACAGCTCGGGGATCCGTCTCGAGCAGTTCTCCATCAATATCAGTATGCGTCAGTTCTTTCACCACACGTTTGTGGATGATATCGCAATGCTTGCGAAAAAGTACCTCGACAGCAGGCTCTGCTCAAAACTTGTTTTCGAGATGACAGAGACGATCGTTGCAGAAGATATGGACAAAGTTGTGCTGATCATGCTTCAGATAAAGCAGCTTGGCATCCGCTTCTCGCTGGACGATTTCGGTACAGGGTATTCGTCGCTGAGCTACCTCAAGCAGATGCCGGTGGATGAGCTGAAGATCGACCGCTCTTTCGTCAGTGAACTTGAACATAATGAAGATGACCGCTCCATGGTCGTCACCATATTGAAGATGGCAAAGGTCTTCGGGCTCTCGGTAGTCGCAGAAGGGGTCGAGACCTTTGAACAAAGTGAATTTCTGGTTCAGAACGCATGTGACATACTGCAGGGTTACCACTTTGCCAAGCCGATGAAAAAAGCCGATTTCGAGCGTTATTACAGACGCTGACAAAGCCTACCGTTTATGCAGGGAGGCTTTGTGCCGCTTCGTTACGGACATACACGAAGAAAAGTTCCTCCTGCCGCAATGAAAGTGTGCTAGAATTGTTCTTAACAGACTCTACATAAAGGCTTCATCATGCGATTTATTTGGAAGTTTTTCAGGGCGCTCAACTCGGCGCAGACACCGTTTCAGATCACGTTTGCGCTTGCGCTGGGGATGCTCATGGGTCTGACACCGCTTTCGGGTGTGCAGACGGGGCTGATCCTTCTTCTGGCCTTCGTACTCAATATTCATCTGGGACTTTTCTTCCTGGCTTCGGCTTTTTTTGCCGGAGTCGGCTACCTGGTCGACCCGTGGCTTGAACAGCTGGGGTATGCCCTGCTTGTCAATGAGTCGCTGCATGGGTTCTGGAGCGCACTCTACCAGACGGGTATCGGCCGCCTGACCTTTTTCAACAATACCATCGTACTGGGTTCCACGGTTGCAGCATTGTTGCTCGCGCTGCCTATGGTACTTGTCTTGAACCGTCTGATAGCACTCTATCGTGTACAGCTGCAGGAGTTGCTGCAGCGCCACCCCTTTTTCGGAAAGTTCGGACTGCTGAGCGTTGCTGATGTCCCCATGGCGCTGTTTAGATGGTGGGGTGCGGGCGCTTTTGCCCTGTTTGCCGCTATCGTGACAGCCGTTATGGTGCTTGTTGCCGACCCGTTTTTGAAGTGGGGTATTGAAAAGTCGCTTTCGGGCCTCTTGCAGCGCCCCGTGAGTGTGGCGTCAGCGACGGTACGTTTTACAGATTTTTCCATAGAGATCAATACCCTCGAAGTGGCATCGGAAGAGGCGGGTAAAAACGCTGTTTCAATAGAGACGATCCGTTTTGACCCCGATATGACCGCCCTTGTGTTTCAGACCGTTCATATAGAAGAGGCTTTGCTTAAAGGGATCGCTTTCTCGACGCTTTCGCGCAACCCGATGCCCGCGGCAGAAGTCACCGTGACAGAGGCTGAATCATCGCCGAAAGAAGAAGAGACGGGCTTGCCGTCACTCTCGGTTCCATCGCCCGAAAGCCTCTTGGCCACAGCTGACCTCTCCTCTGTGAAGCTCTACGAATCCTCACAGAAAGAGATAGACGCGTTAAGCAAGAAGTGGCAGAAAGTGGCAGATGAAGAGTTGAGTGCAGAAGCACTCAAAGGGCTGGAAAAAGAGCTGGCCGCATTGCAGGAACTCTCAAAGAGCAAAGAACCGCAACAGCTTCTTGCGCTTACGGAAAAGGTAAATACCTTTACCGCCAAACTGGAGAAGCGCAAAAAGCGCCTTGCGGCTCTTCAAACGGAGTTCAATGCCGATCAGAAGCGTATCGAAAAGCTTTTGGCCGAAGTACAGGCGGCACCTATGGCGGACTTTGAGCGGCTCAAAGGCGCCTACAGCCTGAGCGGATCGGGTACGATGAACATCGTGGGTGCGCTCTTTGGCGACAAGATCAAAAGCTACCTTGAGCGCGCACAGCTACTTTATACGAAGTTCGGTCCCTATCTGAAAAGCGATGCCAAAGAGGCAATGCCGCCTCCTGCACGTGGCGAAGGCCGCTGGATCGAGTTCGCCGCCAAGTATCCGAGGCTCTGGATAGAAGATGTCCGGCTCGAGGGAACGTTGAACGCTCAGCAGTTCGCCGGAGCGTTCAGGAACATCAGCGATAACCAGAAAGTGCTGCAAAAGCCGATCACCATGGAGCTTAAAAGTGACGGCGAAAAGATCAAAGGGCTGAAGCTCTATGCAAAAATGGATCGCATGGGCGAAGAAGCGGTCGATTCGGCGACGTTCGCTGCCGCACGATTCGCTCTTGAGGGAGTGGATATGGGGATGCTGAACGTGTCGCAGAGCGACCTTGCATTCGACGGCAAGGTAAGAGTGCAGGATGCTTCGGGGCTTGAGGGCGGTGTCGCGCTTGCCTTCAGCAAAGCACAGCTTGCCGCCGGAGAGAGCGGCGGCGAACTGGCGGGAGCCATCGGATCGCTTTTGAAAGAGGTGGATGGTTTCCGTGTCGATGCGGCAGTAGAAGGGACACTGGAAAGCCCGCAACTGAGCGTCTCATCCGACCTTGATAAAAAGCTCTCTTCGGCTATGCAAAAGGCGATGAAAAAAGAGCTTGCATCGTATGAGAAAGAGCTGAAAGAACAGCTTGAGGCGAAGACGGAGGGTCAGCTCTCTGCCTTGACACAGCAAAGCGGCGCTATTGTGGACATCGGGGCGCTTGCAGGAGAGCAAAGCGGGATGTTGTCGGATCTTTCCGCTAACGCATCAGGTATGCTCAAACCCGCAGGGGGGAGTGATATCAAAAACATACTGCCTTTTTAGCAGGCTGTCTATTTGACGATTTTTAAGAGTTCTATCTCAAAAACAAGTGCCGAGTTCGGTTGGATGGCGGCGCCCACTTTGCGGTTTCCGTAGGCCAGCTCCGGCGGGATGACGACGCGCCATTTCGAACCTTCGTTCATCAGCTGAAGCACTTCCTGCCAGCCGGCTATCACCTGGGTGACACCGAAGGTGGCAGGCTGCTTGCGTTCGACCGAACTGTCAAAGACGGTGCCGTCCGTCAGCGTACCGTGGTAGTGGACCGTAACTTTGTCATCTGCGGATGGTCTGGCGCCTTCACCTTTAGTGATGACGCTATACTGCAGCCCGCTCTGGGTCGTTATGACGCCCGGTTTTTTCTTATTGGCTGCCAGAAATTCCCGGCTCTTTTTAAGATTGATTTCTGCCTGGCTGTCCAGACGGTTCTGTTTCGCCGTATTCAACGCCTGCAGCGCCGCATTCATCTCTTCAATACTCATCTTCTGTTTTTTACCATCAAGGGTGTCGGAAATCGCCTGAATGAACATCGCACTGTCAATCTCGATATCGTCGTTTTGAAACTGGTACGAGATCTTTTTGCCGATATCGTAGCCGATAGCGTAGCTGTACTTCTCGACATCGCTTGTCGGGACGTTTGCCGCATAAAGTGTTACGCCTGTCAATAGCAGTGCTAACATGGGTGATCTTTTCAAATGTAACTCCTTTGTCTGTTAAGTTTTTTACTCTGCAATGCCATCAGCCTGAGCAGATGCGCGTATTTTTTTGACGTCGGTGAAAAAAGTGTGCCCGAGGTAGACCACGAAAAATACCGTCGTGAAAAAGATGGCGAAGGGGATAAGCGAGATGATATAGAGCAGGGCGGTTTTCAGGCGCACTTTTCCGCCTTCATAATACATGATCTTTTTATACTCCTCTTTGGTCGTGACAGTCGAAGCGACATCGAAGACCATCATCTTGTGGAAGAGGTAGTAAAAGGGGATGTTGATCGCAACGATGTTGAAGACCGGAATGAAATAAAATGGCATCAGCAGCAGGAAAAGCCCGAGCATGATGATGAAGCTTTTAAAGAAGTACCAGATCATGCTTATGATGTTGTCATGCCCGATCATCTCGACGTCGGGATAGTGGCGCCGCTGAATCACACGCAGTATCGCAGGCGTCAGAAAGCCGATAATAAAGAGTGCCACGACAATAGAGACGATGATGATAAAAAAGCTTCCGATCGTATAGACAAGAAAGCTCAGCAGCCAGGAGAAGACACTGTATTTCAGCAGGAACTCGACGATCTCATTGGGCCCTTCGGCTGTAACACTGTAGCTTTCGGTATGGGGAATCCCGTTTTCGATCATCGTCTGCTGCTGTTCGACCTGAATCATCGCATTTTCAAGCTGGTCAAAGCCGTAATCGGCGGCGACAAGAAAAAGTGCATACATGATGATCAGCGAAAAGATAAACGGCAGAAATGCGAGTTTGAGTATCGGTGCCGTGAAGAAGTCACGGAAGCTTCTGAGTAGCAGGTTGTTTTTAATCATGAGTGATTATAGCAAGATTACTGTTTACTCCAGAGTTTCTGATTGAGCTTCAGCTCTTCAACGATACCGATGGCGAGGATGAGCGTCTCGACGTACTCCATCGCCTGTTTGTAGTTGAGCAGCGAGGTGAAGACGGTCGGCTCGAAGAGGTCTTTGTTGTAGTAGACGGCCAGATGGATATGGGAACCGACAAAGGAGACGAAAATTTTCTGCCCTGTCCTTTTTCTAAAGCGCAGCAGCCGCTCCATCATGGTATGCGTCAACAGGTAGCGCGCTTCGATCTGATCGCTTCCGTAGACGACAAAGGCTTTCTCAAAGGCCGGGTCGTCCATCTTTACCAGTTTGTCGCGGGATAAGTTCTTAGACTGCAGCCAGCCGCCGATGAGTTTTCCGAAACTCTTCTCCGCATGGTCGGGGAGGATGATGGTGCGCCCCTTGAAGTGTTTGTTGAACTCCGCGACGATGAATAGTCCCTGAAAGATGGTGTGCCAGCTGGTATTCCCTTTGGAGTCCTTGGTCTTGTATTCGGCATGGAGGTCGGAGAACTGCAGGGAGACGCCGTCGATGTCGCCTTTGACGAAATCGTTTCCGTTAAAGCGGTCGATACGGTGTTTGAAGAGTTCCGAACGCTCAAAAAGGTGCTGTGAAAGGTGCATGGTGGGCGTGTAGCGCAACTTCTCGTCGATGGCATTGATAAGGGGCCGTATGATCTTCTGCTTAAATGCTTTGGTGTAGTCTTTGATCATAAACTTGTAGGCGATACCGCCGAGTATCGCACCGGCTACGGCGACAAAGATCATACCGTTATGAAAATCACCCACGCTCTTGTAGATAAAGCCCATGATGCTTAACGCGATGACGCCGATAACGACACCCACCATAATGACCCTGTCACGCAGGACCCGGCGCTCTTTCTCAAGCGTTTCGAGGTCACTGTAGAGATGGGTATAGTAAAAGTCGGTCAGTTCACTGAGGCTTTTCATACGTATCTACTGTTTAAAGAGCTCTTTGACATTAACGTTCTGGCGTTCGGTGTCTGGGATCTCAAAGACCTGTTTGCGCGTCAGGCGCATGAAGTTTGCCATGATATTCGTCGGGATCATCTCGATGGCGTTGTTATAGTCGGTCACCGCCTGGTTGTACGCACGGCGCGCGGCAGCGATCTGTGCTTCGACTTCGTGCAGGGTGTGCTGCAGGTGCATGACGTTCTCATTTGCTTTGAGGTCGGGGTAGTTTTCCACCGCGATCATGATAGAACCCAGCGCAGAAGTGATCTCTTTGTCGAGCATGATCTTCTTATCGTCGCTGATGTTCGGACGGGTAGCCTGCGCACGCAGTTCGGTGACTTTTTCAAGAAGCTCTTTCTCATGGGTCATATACTGCTGTACGGAACCAACGAGGTTGGGGATGAGGTCATAGCGCTTTTTCAGTACGGCATCGATACCGGCAAAGATGTTGTCGACTTCATTTTTTTTGCCGATAAGGCTGTTGTACATAAAAACCAAAATCAGGGCAATGACCCCGAGAACGATGAGTGTTGTTGACATCTGAATTCCTGTGCGTTTGATTGCTTTATTGTAGCGATTTATAACCGGCAGTGCAAGAGTTTGAAAGAATAAAAAGTCGAAGTGCGAAGCTTCGGGGTTATTGTGCGTCGTGTGTCAGATAGACCCAGAACTCTTTGTGGGTGCGCCCCTGGTTCAGGAAATAGAACTGCAGTATGAAAACACGGTAGAGCGTCAGCGCCATTTTGGCATAGGGTATGATCAGGGTGAGTATCATCCACCAGGGCTGCTCTTTTTCGCCTTTGCTCGTCATCATCTCTTCAATACCGATGTTTTTGCTCAGGTAGAGTCCGAAAAGCATCGAAAAAAGAAAGTTGAGTATGATGCCGAACAGCACGTAAGCTGCAAATTCCTGTTCATACATTCCTGCGATCATTTTCGGGCGTCCTTGTGGCAATTAGGTGCGGCATTATACCAAATCTCTGCCGCATGAAACTATTCTGCTTCTAACGACCACCCTCAACAGGATAGTTCAGCTTCTTCCACTGCGGAAAGCCGTTAAGCAGCCAAAAGACCTTTGTGTACCCTTTCTCACGTACGGCAAGCGCGGCCTCATAGGAAGCGGCACAGGACTCACCGTAGCAGTAAAAGAGAAGTTCTTTGTCACGATCCGCAGGCAGATGGAGTGCGATGTACTCGGCTTTTGACGCATCGAAGGTAACGGGATGTGCACCTTTAATACGTTCCGTAGCGTAATGTCTCGGGCTTCTTGCATCGAAGAAGAGGGCCGCATCATCGTAAAGCGCTTTGGCCTGCTTGACGCTGACGACCTCTACCCCTTTGGCTATGGCATCGTCGATCTGCGGCGGTACAACGCATACCTTGTACTGAATCTGGGTAGCGATCAGGTCGGTTTTTTCACCGCCGTACTCGACCCCCTGCAGAGCAGTGGCAAAAGCGAACAGCACACCTGCCGCCGTTAAGTGTAAATTGCGCATGAGATCCTCCTGGGTTTATTTTTGTTAAGAACTATACTAGAATAAACACTCTTAAATGTGATTAAGTAAAAAAAAGGAGAATAGTATTTTAATAGAAGGTGCAGGGAAAAGGGAGGGCCGAAAGGCCCGTCGGATTTAGACGTTGTCGATAGCGTCTTGAAGGATTTTTGTCGCTGCTTCTTTGTTCTGGAACTCTTTGACCTTGACCCATTTGTTCGGTTCAAGCATCTTGTATGTCTCGAAGAAGTTTTTGATCTTGGCAAGTGTGTGCTTTGGCAGATCATCGATATCTTTGATCTCGTCAAACGTCGGATCGATCTTGGAAACAGGTACCGCAAGCAGTTTCTCATCGATACCGCTTTCATCTTCCATGATCAATACGCCGATAAGACGGCAGTTTACAACTGAACCCGCCTGCATAGGGTACTCGGTCAGTACGAGAACGTCTGCCGGGTCGCCGTCTTGCGAAAGGGTGTTGTTAACAAAACCGTAGTTTGCAGGGTAGTACATTGCAGAGTGCATAACACGGTCAACAACGACCGCACCGCTCTCTTTTTCGATTTCGTATTTGATATTTGAGCCACAAGGGATCTCGATGACCGCTTTGACTTTCTCAGGATTTTCGCCGTAGCTGATTTTACTTAGATCCATAATAAATCTACTCCAAAAAAAAATAATGATGCAATTGTACCTAAATAATCCCTTCGCCTGAAATTCCATCATGAAAGAGCTTAAGAGAAAGGGAAGAGGTGGGAAATAACGGCACAACGGTAACATTTTGTCAGGAGTTGCGATATAAATGTACAGGTACAAAAAATCTTTAAACATCTTTGTACTATTATTAGCGCATATGTTTTTTATAAAAGGCGGACTATGGAAGAAGTAAACCTGGTTGTCGAAGCATTGAAGTTTATGGCTCTGGGTATGGGAACGGTATTTCTGTTTCTCATCCTTATGATCGTTTCTATGAACCTTCAGTCAATAATCATCCACAAGTTTTTCCCTGAACCAAATCAGGGTACTGCGCCAACGGTTGCAGATAATTCAAAAACGAACAAGATCGCGGCGATCACTGCTGCGATTATGCACCACAAGAAAATGAACGGTTAAGGATAGACATGGCGAAAAAGTTTATTGATGTAATGGATACAACGTTCCGTGACGGATTTCAATCCGTTTTCGGAGGGCGTGTACTGCTAAATGATTTCCTGCCTGCCGTCGAAGCGGCAAAAGAAGCGGGAATTACACACTATGAGTTTGGCGGCGGCGCACGCTTTCAGGTACCGTTTTTCTACCTGAACGAAAATGCGTTCGACAACATGGACAAGTTCCGTGAGATCGTCGGACCGGAGGCTAACCTTCAGACGCTTTCACGCGGTGTGAACACGGTTATGCTCGACACGGGAAGCCGTGATCTGGTCGACCTGCATGCAAAACTTTTCAAAAAGCACGGAACGACGACCGTTCGTAACTTTGATGCACTCAATGATGTCAAGAACCTTATCGACAGCGGTCGCAGTATTGTCAACCACGGTCTTAAACATGAAGTCGTCGTTACTATCATGGACCTTCCTCCGGGATGCGAAGGCGCGCATACGGTAGAATTCTACGAGAAGATCCTTCGTGATATCCTTGATGCAGAGATCCCGTTCAGCTCCGTCTGTTTCAAAGATGCGACAGGTACGGCAAATCCGCAAAAAGTGTACGACACGGTCAAAATGGCCAAGCGCGTTCTGCCTGAAGGTACACACGTACGTCTGCATACACAAGAGACTGCAGGTATCAGCGTTTCTCAGTACCTTGCGGCACTGGATGCAGGTGTCGACGGTATCGACTGTGCGGCAAACCCGGTTTCCGGCGGTACAAGCCAGCCGGACCTTCTGGTGATGATGCACGCGATCAAAGGCAAGAACTTCGATTTCGGTTTCGATGTCGAAAAAATCCTTGCCTATGAGAAGACGCTGAAAGGGTGTCTGTCAGACTATTTCCTTCCGCCGGAAGCGACAATGGTCGAGCCGCTTATCCAGTTCTCGCCAATGCCTGGCGGCGCACTGACTGCAAATACGCAGATGATGCGTGACAACAACATCATGGACAAGTTCGAAGACGCTATCCTCGCTATGCGCGAAGTGGTGGAAAAAGGCGGTTACGGTACATCGGTAACACCGGTATCGCAGTTCTATTTCCAGCAGGCACTGAACAATGTCATGTTCGGCCCATGGAAACAGATCGCACCGGGTTACGGCCGTATGGTCCTTGGATACTTTGGAAAAACACCGGTCGCACCGGATCCTGAGATCGTTAAGATCGCTGCAGAGAAACTCGAGCTTGAACCGACAACGGAGAGTGCGATCGATCTTGCAGACAAAGATCAGATCAAATCTATCGCATGCTGGGTAGAACGCCTTGAGAAAGAGGGCATCGAAGTGACGGAAGAGAATGTCTTTATCGCCGCATCGTGTGACGAAAAAGGTATCGCGTTCCTCAAAGGCGAAGGCGAAGTAAACATTCGCAAAATTTCCGAAATGGAAGCAGAAGCACAAACACAAACAACAGAAGGAAGCAAAGTAATGGCAAACACATCAGGTAGTTATACAGTTGTAGTAAATGGCGAAAAATTCAGTGTACAGGTTGCAGAGGGTGATGCAAACATCACTGTAACAGAAGTAAGCGGTGAAGCTCCTGCAGCCGCTGCAGCACCGGCTGCCGCTCCTGCAGCCGGCGGTGCCGGTGAAGAGATCAAAGCACTGGTACCTGGTAACGTCTGGAAGATCATTGCCAATCCGGGCCAGAGTGTAAACGAAGGCGACAAGATCATGATTCT
This sequence comes from Sulfurimonadaceae bacterium, assembly GCA_041546225.1. Taxonomy (GTDB): domain Bacteria; phylum Campylobacterota; class Campylobacteria; order Campylobacterales; family Sulfurimonadaceae; genus JBFEWT01. The sequence continues at coordinate 22,501 of JBFEWT010000005.1, read as the reverse complement.
TGAAGCGATGAAAATGGAGATCGATATCGTTGCTCCTCGCGGCGGTGTTGTCAAATCTATCCACGTCAATGCGAATGACAAGGTAGTCGAAGGCCAAGTTGTCGCGATAATGGGATAATTAGATGAAGAATCTACTATTTAAACTTTTAGTGAGCCTTCTGCTCATCGGTGCCTCTTCCGCATTTGCCGGCGGCGCTGCGCCGGTAGAGGCAGCAGCAGTCGAGCAGACATCGTATGAGTCACAAAGTATGGGTCAGATGGTCATGAACTTCTATGAACGAACAGGTATCAACGCCATTTTGAATCCGGATCCGGATGAGTTGGATGCCCACGGCCATAAGATGGAAGATTTCCATAAATCGTGGGGTCGCCTGATTATGATCCTGGTGACATTCCTGCTCTTCTACCTGGCGATCGCGAAAGGTTTTGAACCGCTGCTGCTGCTGCCTATCGGTTTCGGCGGTTTGCTGGCAAACATTCCGATTGCCGGTATTGGCGGTCCTGACGGTTTCCTGGGTATTATCTATAATATGGGTATTTCCAACGGTCTTTTCCCGATCCTTATCTTTATGGGCGTCGGGGCAATGACGGACTTTGGTCCGCTGCTCGCGAATCCGAAGACGGCCCTTCTCGGTGCGGCGGCACAGTTTGGTATCTTCGGTACCCTCGTTGGCGCGGTTGTCCTATCGCAATATACCGGTGTTGTTGACTTTAGCCTGAAAGAGGCGGCGGCAATCAGTATTATCGGCGGTGCCGATGGACCGACATCGATCTTTATTGCGACAGCGCTGGCACCTCACCTGCTTGGTGCCATCGCAGTTGCAGCCTATACGTACATGGCTTTGGTCCCAATCATTCAGCCGCCGATTATGAATGCGCTGACAACACCGGAAGAGCGTAAGATCAAGATGGTTACACGCCGTCATGTTTCACGTATGGAGAAACTGATCTTCCCTGTTACGGTACTGGTGCTTGCGATCATGGTCCTGCCGGATGCTACGCCGCTTATCGGTGCGTTTATGTTCGGTAACTTCCTGAAAGAGTCCGGTGTGGTCGAGCGTCTGAACGATACGTTGCAAAATTCGCTTATCAATATCGTTACGATATTCCTAGGCCTTGGGGTTGGTTCTAAATTGGCAGCCGAACAGTTCCTTGTCGGCGAAACGCTGGCGATTATTGTTCTTGGTCTTATAGCATTCGCTGCCGGTACGGCTGCGGGTGTCATCATGGCGAAGTTTATGAACCTGTTCTCCAAAGAGAAGATCAATCCGCTTATCGGTTCGGCGGGCGTCTCCGCTGTTCCGATGGCGGCACGTGTATCGAACAAAGAGGGTATGAAAAACGACCCTACAAACATCCTGCTGATGCATGCGATGGGTCCGAACGTCGCCGGCGTTATCGGCTCCGCCGTTGCTGCGGGTGTCCTTCTCTCCATCTTTAGCTAACTGCTATTTCCCGCTTCGGCGGGAGACTTTTTATCACAGACCTCTATACTTCCCCACGATTCATATTCCTTTAATGCAGAGTGCACTATTATCAATAGAGATAAACACAAAAGGAGCCTCTCATGAAACGTTCAGGTTTTACTATGCTCGAACTGGTCTTGGTCATTGTTGTTTTAGGTATATTGGCAGTAATCGCTCTTACAAAGATCGGCGCTTCCCGCGACGATGCTAAGGCGGTTATGATCAAAAAAGATATCGAGTCTACAAAGAGCTTCTTGGGTGCGCATGCGACAGCTGAAGATGGTGTAGAGACACTCGATACGGCTATTCAGCTTGATGAAAATAAATGGCTTGTACATGTTGATGGAAAACAAGCCGTCTATAACAGTGAAAATGACAATGTATGGTGTGTGCGCATGGAGATAATTGGGCTGAAAAACGCTGATCAGAACCTGAGTATTCTAATTAATGAAGAGAATCACAACAGGGTGTGTTTAAATCTGCATGAACGCTTGGGAATGGAAACCAATCAGTCAGTCAGGCTCAAAGGCGAGCACATCAAGTATTAACAATTTGCAGGTGTTAGAAGAGGAAGATAATGGGCTATTTTTTAACGATTGACGCGGGAACAGGAAGCGGACGGGCGATTATATTTGACACGCAGGGAAAACAGCTGGGCATAGGGCAGGAGGAGTGGTCGCATATAGCAGAACAGGGTGTTGCGAACTCCATGTCTTTTGATACTGCGGCGAACTGGAAACTGCTTTCGCGCTGTATACGTCATGCGATATCTGTAGCGCGTATCAAACCTGAAGAGATCCGCGCCGTGACGGCTTCGAGTATGCGCGAGGGGATCGTGCTTTATGATAAAGCGGCAGCAGAGCTCTTTGCCGTAGCCAATGTAGATGCCCGTGCAGACAGGGAAGTCGCCTGGTTGAACGAACATCATCCGGAACTTGAATCAGAGTTTTACAAAACAAGCGGTCAGACGTTTGCTCTGGGCGCTTTGCCGCGCCTGTTATGGGTAAAACAGAACCGTCCTGAGCTCTATGAACGCACGGCCAGTATCTCGATGATCAGTGACTGGGTATTGGCGAAGTTGAGCGGTGTTATCGGGACGGATCCGTCAAATGGCGGGACCAGCGGCATCTTCTCCTTGACTACGCGACAGTGGGATGTCTCTATGGCACGGAAGGTCGGGCTGAAAGAGGATATCTTTCCGCCGGTATATGAAACGGGTACCATTATCGGCGAAGTGACTAAAGCTGCAGCCGAGATGACGGGCCTTGCTGCAGGTACGCCTGTGGTGATGGGCGGAGGTGACGTACAGCTCGGTTCTGCAGGGCTCGGTGTGGTGAAACCGGGGCAGGCGGCTATACTCGGCGGTACGTTCTGGCAGCAGCTTGTCAACATGCAAAAGCCGATGACGCATCCGGGAATGGATATCCGCGTCAACCCGCATGTCATTCCGGGTATCTCTCAGGCTGAAGGGATCACCTTCTTCTCGGGCATGGTGATGCGCTGGTTCCGTGATACCTTTTGCGAAGAGGAGAAGCAGATCGCCAAAGAGCAGGGCGTTGACCCTTATACGTTGCTGGAGAGAATGGCAGCACGTGCACCGGCAGGTTCGCACGGTGTTCTGCCCATTTTTTCCGATGCGATGCACTATGGTAAGTGGTATCATGCCGCTCCTTCGTTCTTGAACCTTTCGCTCGATCCTGAAAAAAGTTCAAAAGCGGTACTTTTCCGCTCGCTGCAGGAGAATGCCGCTATTGTCTCCATGCTGAACCTCAAAGCTATTTTCGCTTTTACGGGGACACAGAGCGATAACATCACCTTCGCAGCCGGTGCATCCAAAGGGAAGCTGTGGCCGCAGATACTTGCCGATGTGACGGGCAAGCAGGTGAACATTCCCGGGGTGACGGAAGCGACGGCACTCGGAGGTGCCTTTGCTGCGGGTGTAGCCGTTGGCGAGTACAGCTCCATCGCCGAAGCGGCGGAGAGTTTTGTCAGTTGGGAACGCAGTTACGAGCCAAACAGAGCGAATGAAGCGTTATATGCCGACCTTGCAGAGCGATGGCAGCAGGCGTATGAAGCACAGCTTACCCTTGTGGACAGGGGTATTACCACTTCCATGTGGAAAGCACCGGGACTTTAGAAAAGAGAGAAGAAGATGTATCTTACCAGCGAATCCGAACACGAGTACCGGTTTGGTACCCATGGCCCAAAGTATCTTACAAAGGGACCCAATGTCGACATGGGCGTCGTCGTCATTACTCCGGGTGAATCCCATCCGTGTCATAAGCATGTACATCAGGAAGAGTCCTTTTTGGCACTCGAAGGTGCATGTGATGTCTATGTCGACGGTAATAAGGTCGTTTTAAAGGCAGGGGATTACCTGCGATGCGATCCGGGAGAGTCGCACCTGTTCCAAAACCCCTACGACGTCCCGTTTAAAGCAGTGTTTACCAAAGCGGTGCATTCGCCGGAAAAAGACAGTGTCTATATCGAGTGGGAACCGGGTGAGGAATTTATTAAAGAGGATGTGTGAGGGATAGAAAAAATCCCATCCTCATGCATTAAGATTTTTTAGCCGCTTTTTTTACGGTTTTTTCTTGGCAGGTGCCTTTTCTTCCAACGCTGCAACAACCTGCCACATCTTGAGCAGCGAGTCCGGATTAAGCGAGATGGAGTCGATGCCGTTTTCTACAAGAAACTCCGTGATCTCGGGGTAGTCCGAGGGTGCCTGTCCGCAGATACCGATGTATTTCCCCTCTTTTTTACAGGCGTCTATGGCCATTTTCAGCATCCGCTTGACCGCTTCGTTGCGCTCATCAAATATATGCGCTATGAGCGCACTGTCACGGTCGACGCCGAGTGTGAGCTGTGTCAGGTCGTTTGAGCCGATACTGTAGCCGTCGAAGACCTTTAAAAACTCATCTGCAAGGATGACGTTGGCCGGTATCTCGCACATGGCGTAGATTTCAAGAGCATTTTCCCCCTGTACCAGTCCCGCTTCGTTCATGACCGCTATCGCTTTGCGCCCTTCATCGGGCGTGCGAACGAAAGGGAGCATCACTTTAACATTCTCCAGTCCCATCTCGTCACGTACTCTTTTAAGCGCTTCGCACTCCCATTTAAACGCCTCTTTATAGCTTTGAGAGTAGTAGCGGCTGGCACCGCGGAAGCCTATCATCGGGTTCTCTTCGTCGCGTTCAAAAGCCGCGCCGCCGTTCATATGTTTGTACTCGTTGGATTTGAAATCACTGGTACGGACGATGACGGGCCGGGGGTAAAAAGCCGCGGCGATCATACCGACCCCCTCGCAGACTTTATTGATGAAAAAAGATTTGGGGTCGTCGTATCCTTTCATAAACCCGCGTATCTTCTCTTCGTCTTGGACACTCTCGCCTTGTGACATCTTGTAAAGGGCCATCGGGTGGGTATTGATGTAGTTGTTGATGATGAACTCCATCCGTGCAAGGCCAACGCCCTGATTGGGGAGTTTTGCGACGCTGAAAGCGATTTGCGGATTGCCGACATTCATAAAGAGCCTGGTCTTTGGTTCGCCCAGTGCACTGAGGTCGATACGTTCTGTCTCATATTCGAGCAGCCCCTCGTAGATGTGGCCTTTCTCCCCTTCGGCGCAGCTTACGGTCACTTCCTGCGCGTCAGCTAGCAGCTGCGTTGCATTGTTACAGCCTACAATAGCGGGTACCCCTATCTCCCGGGCGACAATGGCTGCATGGCAGGTCCGTCCGCCGCGGTTGGTAATGACGGCGGAAGCTTTTTTCATCACCGGTTCCCAGTCAGGGTCTGTCGCGTCCGCGACGAGGACATCTCCTTCGGCAAAGCGATGAAACTCCTCTTGCGAACGGATGATGCTGACCCGGCCGCTGCCGATCTTCTCTCCTACCGCGGTACCTGTGACAAGCAGTTTGCGTTCTGCTGCGGGGGTGAGCAGGTACTGGTTTTCCATATAGAGCGTTTCACTCTTGCGGCTTTGGACGGTCTCCGGACGTGCCTGGACGATGTACAGTTTGCCATCAAGCCCGTCTTTTGCCCACTCGATATCCATCGGACGGTACTCGTCCGCTTGTGCACTGTAGTGCTCTTCGATTTTCAGTGCATACCCTGCGAGTGTCATGAGATCCTCATCACTGAGTGCGTAGCGATCGCGCCGTTCTTGAGGTGTCTCTTCGTTGATGGTGCTGTTCGCATCGCCGTAACGCATGCTCATCGCCTTGCTGCCGAGTTGGCGTTTGAGGATACTTTGATGCCCTTTTTTCAGTGTCGGTTTGAAGACGTAGAATTCGTCGGGATTGACTTTGCCGCCGACGATGTTTTCGCCAAGACCCCAGATGGCGTTGATGAGGATCAGATCTTTGGAACCGCTTTCGGTGTCGATGGTAAAGATGATACCGCTGGATGCAAGGTCGCTGCGCACCATCTTCTGCACACCGACGGAGAGCGCGACACTGAAATGGTCATACCCGCGGCTTTGACGGTAGCTCACCGCGCGGTTGGTAAAGAGAGAGGCGAAACAGCGTTTGATGCTTTCAAGCAGTGCGTCTGCGCCGTTGATGTTGAGGTAGCTCTCCTGCTGTCCTGCGAAGCTGGCATCGGGAAGGTCTTCTGCGGTGGCGGAAGAGCGTACGGCTACGTCGACGTCGCCGGAGCCGTAGTGTATAGCCATCTGTGCGTAGGCTTCTTGTATCTCTTGAACGAGAACGGCTGGCATTTCGGCGGAGAGTATGAGCTCTCTGACCGCCTTGGCGCGTTCTTGAAGACGCTCGACATCTCCGATATCCAATCCTTCCATCAACAACCGGATCTTTGGTTCAAGCCCGTTCTCGCTGATCAACAGACGGTAGGCATCCGCAGTGACGGCAAAACCGCCTGGGACATTGATACCCAGTGGTGCAAGTGACCGAATCATCTCGCCGAGACTGGCGTTCTTGCCCCCGACGCTGGGGATATCGCCGATCCCCAGTGTATCAAAGAATCGTATGTAGTGCATAAGATACTCCTTGCTCATCACCATAGCATAGCATATTTACGAAGGAGAGTGCGCTAAAGAAGATGAAAAAGTAAGGCGGAGAAGTCGGGTAAGCCGTGGGCTTATTCTCCCATAACGGAGATGATAAGCGGCAGGATGTTATAGCTTTTTGTCTTGTCGATAAAGCCGTTGGCACCCAGCGCCTCGGCTTCACGGCGGTTGTTGTCACCGGTCATGGAGCTGTTGACGATGATCGGGATATTGCTGGTCTCATTATTGCGTTTTAGCTGTTGGATTACCGTAAACCCGGACATCTCCGGCATCTCGATATCGGTAATAATGGCAGGGATCTCCGAAGGGTTCGGAAGGCTGTTTACGTAATCCATGAGTTCCTTGCCGTTGTTGAACATCTTGTAGCCGAGCCCCGTCTTTTCGAATATCTGGCGCAGGTGGCTTTGCGCTGTTTTGGAGTCTTCAGCGATCAGGACAGTACCGTATTTCAGTTTACTCGGCATCTTGAGGCCTTTGATACTCTCGGGCGCTTCGTCTACATTGACGACCGCATGCGGAATGACTTCGGCCAGCAGTTTTTCATAGTCGAGAATGAGGCAAAGGCTGCCGTCTTCAAGACGGGTATCGTTCATGACCAGGCCGCTTTCACCCATGCCGTAACTCTGCGGGGCATGCATCTCGCCCCAGTTCTTCTTGACAACACGGTAGGCAAGCATGATGCGCAGACCGATGATGGCACCGTTGAAGTCACAGATCAGGAGGTTCGATTTTTGGCGCTCTTCTGGCGAGAGTTCAATACTGAGCCATTTTGGCAGATTCAAAATGGGGATCTGCATGCCGCGCAGGACGATGGTGCCTTCGAGCAGGGGGTGTGCCGAAGGGATTTGTGTGATGTTGTGGCGCCTGGACTCTACGACTTCGCGTGTTTTAAAGACATTGATCCCGTAATAGGATGAATCGGGGTGATCGCTCGCTTTGAAAACCAGAAGCTGCAGTTCATTACTTTTGGCAAGATTCGTTGTAGCGTCAACATGCTCAAGAATTGACATGAAATACCCCATAAATTAAGTTTCTTGGTCTATGATAGCAAAAATGTAATGAAAAAATACTTCTGAAGTTCAGATGCTGTTTTTGGTCAGGCTTATAAAAGCATCTGAAGTGTAAAATAATCAATTATTTCACGACCAGTTTGAAAGGTTTTCTTGAAAACAATAATACTATTTTTGATGATTGCATTGCCGGTTTTCAGTAAAGAATATTTTGCGAAGACCGAACCTTACGAGATCTATACCATAGCAGCCAATACAGCCGGGCAGGTCATAGCGACAAGTCAGGAACGCGAGGGGCAAAAGCTCGGAAGCAAACCGTTTGTCGACATGGATGATCATCTGGATCGGGTTGAACTTGAGAGTGTCATCTCCAAGATCTCCCATCTGGAAACGGTATTGAAGCTGAACGAAAAGATCGTTGCCAACTATGAAGAGATCATGGCTAAAAAAGAGGCGAATTACGAGCGGGTCAAAGCGCTGAAGATCAAATCGACGGTAGAGAAGGACAGAGAGTTTTATGACCTTGCCGCAACACAGAACCAATACCTCTCAACACGTAAAGAACTGGAGAACCTGCATGTCCAGATCAGCGATCTGAAAATGCGCAAAGCCTATCTTGAAAAATCGATTCTGGACAAGCACCCAAAAGCCGAGGGAAAAGTGCTTTACCGCCTGATGGTGAAACCGGGTCAGGTCGTCGCTCCTTCTACGCCGCTGGCGGAGATCGCCGATGTAAGCCGTGCCAAACTGACGCTCTTCCTGACACCGGCCGATGTTGAGAATGTGAAACACAAACGCATATATATTGACGGTAAAAAGAGCGATTACACGATTACGCGTCTGTGGAACGTAGCGGACAAACAGCATCTTTCAAGCTACAGGGCAGAGATCATCATCGATGCGCCTGTTCGCTTCTCCCAGCTTCTGAAAGTGGAGTTTAAAAGTGAATAATCCGACTGCATGTCCGCTGGACTGTTTCGACGCCTGCAGCGTTGTATTCAGTGCAGAGAAGCTTTGTGCGAACAAGGAACATGCTCCGACACAGGGGTTTTTGTGCCCGCATCTGAACCATTACCTCGATACGCCGCGCATTGAGCAACCGCGTTACAAGGGTGAGCCGGTCACTATGGAAGAGGCGGTTGCCAAGCTTAAAGAGATGGTGCGCGGCAGTGAGCCAAAGCGTACGCTTCTCTACCGCAGCGGCGGCAACATGGGGCTGATGCAGCAGAGTATGGACTACGTTCTGGGCTCGTTTGGTGCGACACTGACCAAAGGAAGCCTCTGCGACGGTGCCGGTGAAGCGGGCATCGTAGAGGGGCGCGGTGTCAACCGTGTGCTTGCACCCGAAGAGGTCGCCAAGGCGGAAGTCGTCGTACTCTGGGGCAGAAACCCGCATGCCACCAATACCCATATGCTGCCGCATCTCAAGGGGAAAACACTCATTGTCATAGACCCTTACAAGACGGATGCGGCCAAAGAGGCAGACCTGCATATCCAGCTCAAGCCCCATGCCGATCTCTATCTGGCGTTGCTGATCGCACGTTTCGCCATGATCCAGGGGCATGCTGACGAGGCATACCTGCGCGAGCATGCCGAAGCGTTCGAGGAGTTTTACGAGCTTACCCAGACGATCCGCATCAAGAGTAAAATGGAACTCATCGATGTGACGCTGGGAGAGATAGGCAAGTTCCTGGAACTGGTCTCGGGCAAGAGGACGGTCATACTTATGGGCGTGGGTGTCCAGAAGTATCGCAGCGGCGACGAGGTGGTACGTGCCATCGACGGTCTTGGCGCTTTTTTGGGGCTTTTCGGCAAAGAAGGGTGCGGTGTCGGCTACCTCGGCAGTTCGATGCAGGGTATCGAGAACCCTTTCAGCGTCAAAGCCCCGCGTGTATTTAAAGCCAATACGGAGTTCTCCGCCTTTGATACGGTGATCATTCAGGGGGCGAATCCGGTGGCACAGATGCCCAACGCCAACCGCACGCGCAAGAGCATTGAATCGGTGCAGAACGTGGTCTATTTCGGACTCTATGAAAATGAGAGTTCCGAAGCGGCGGACCTGATCATTCCGGCGAAGAGTTTTCTGGAGAAGAACGACATCCGCGCATCATACGGCAGCGACGAGTGGCTTAGAATGCCCAAACAGTATGAGAGCGGCATCGGCATCGGCGAGTTCGCACTCGCTTCCGAACTGGCCGAGGCGTTCGGCATCGCGCTTGACAGCGAGAGCGACTATATCGAAAGTTTCGCGTCACAGTGCGAAGAGCGAGATGGCCGCCTGCTGGTCAAGGGGCGTATGCAGCCTCCGTATCAAAACGGTTTCGAGACCGATGACGGGCAGTTTGCTTTCCTTGAAGAGTATGACAGTGACTTTGAGATGGAGGAAGAGCTCTTTTTGCTGACATCGAAAAGCAAAACGGCGCTCAATTCCCAGTTCAGACGCCCGACGAACGTGCACCTGCACCCGGCATTGGGATTTGCCGAGGGCAGCCGTGCGCGTGTTCTTTCCGATTACGGTTCGGTGGAACTTGACGTCACACTCGACGATGCACTGCGCGAGGATTGCATCCTTATCTACAGCGGGACGCCGGGCGTAAACAACCTGACGCCTTCGGTTCTCAGCTACGAAGGCGAAAGCGCCGCATATCAAGAAATTAAAGTGAAGGTAGAACCATGTTAAAAGATTTAGACTCCAAATATGTATTGCCGACGTATGCACGTCAAAATGTAGCGTTCGTTTCGGGTAAAGATGCAGTGTTGAAAGATGCCGAGGGGAAAGAGTATATCGATTTCACCTCCGGTATCGGTGTCGTCAGTGTCGGCCACGGCAATGAGAAGCTGGCCAAAGCGATCTGCGACCAGGTGAGCAACATCATCCATATGTCAAACCTCTACCTGATAGAGCCGCAGGCCGAATGCGCGCAGAAGATCGTACAGAGCAGCGGTTATGATATGAAATGTTTCTTCGGCAACAGCGGCGCGGAAGCAAACGAAGGGGCCATCAAGATCGCCCGCAAATACGGCGAGGTCGACGGTCAGGTCAAACGCTACAAGATCATCACCCTTGAACACTCCTTCCATGGCCGTACCATTACCGCGCTCAAGGCAACGGGGCAGGAGGCGATGCATAACTACTTCGGCCCGTTCCCCGACGGCTTTGTCTACGCCAAGGATATCGACGAGATCGAGGGGCTTATCGACGATCATACGGTCGCCGTGATGATCGAACTGGTTCAGGGCGAGGGCGGGGTACAGCCGCTTGACCGCGAAAAGGTAAAAGCCCTTGAGACGATGTTGAAGTCAAAAGACATATTGCTGATGGTCGATGAGGTACAGACGGGGATCTACCGTACGGGAGAGTTCCTTGCATCGAACCTCTACGATATCCAGCCCGATGTCATTACTTTGGCGAAGGGACTTGGCGGCGGAGTGCCTATCGGTGTCGTTATGACGGCTAAAAAAGAGATCTTCGCACCGGGTGACCACGGTTCGACGTTCGGCGGCAACTACCTTTCGACGGCTGCTGCGAACTCGGTACTCGATCAGCTCAACGACTATAAGCAGAGCGGACAGCTTGACCGTGCGTTCATCTACTTTGAGAACGCACTTGAGACATTTTACAAGGCCCACAGTGATCTCTTTACCGGCAGCGTAGGCTTTGGTATGATGCGAGGTCTGCGTGCAAAAGATGCAGATACACTGGCTGCTATTATCAACGCGGCACGCGAGCATGGTGTGATGCTGCTCAAGGCGGGGCGCAATACACTGCGCTTCCTGCCGCCGCTTACGATTACGAAGGATGAGATTGATGAAGGGTTCAAACGTCTTGAAAACGCCGTTAATTCTCTGTAGTATCTGCGCCGCGGCACTGCTGCACGGCGCTGATGCGTCATCGGCTGCATTCCTCTCCGAGCTTAAAGAAGCGCAGTTCGAGCAGGAGGCAAAGAAGGTCGAATACGAAAGCAGCAAGCTTCAGCGTTCGATATTTGAACCTGTCTGGCTGCGTTACAACATTTCCAAAAGCAACCCTTCGAATGTGCAACAGACGGCGCAGGGCGCTTCGGTTACGATCGACCAGCCGATTTTTCAAAGCGGTGGGATGCTCTTTGCATTGAAATATGCCGAATCTACACGTCAGTACGGGAACGATTCCATTGCACTTCAGCGTAAAAAACTGATCAAGGAAGTGGTGTCGCTGCTGATGCAGATCCGTCAGGCAGAGCTGATGCTTCGCAAGCAGGAGCTGCTGATCGCCAATGCGGCGATGAATGTAGAGCAGAGAAGCGAGCAGTACCGCAGCGGGCAGCTTGATTCGAGCTTTCTGGATCAGGCGATCATCGAGCAGAACAGTCTGAAGCAGGCATCGTTCGATATTCAGACAAACCTGAAGATCCTCATCTCTACATTCAAGACGATGAGCGATGCGGACTATAAAAGCGTTCCCCTTCCAAAGCTGACACTGGTGAAACAGGATGCTTTTATCGAGACCAACCTTGAAGTACGGCAGCTGCAGAGCCAGCGTGAGCAGCAGCGCCACTTCAAAGGAGTGACGGCTGCCAAATACCTGCCAAAAGTGAATTTCACGGCTGGCTACTACTGGGATAAGCAGGATAAGATGGTCTTCGGCGGGGGCTCCATGATCTTGCCGGGTTATGAACAGGATTACTACAGTTACGGTCTTAAGCTCTCCATGCCCCTTAACTTCAATACCTTTAACGACATCGAAGCCAGGCATGCCGAATACCTGAAAACCTCTTTGATGTTAAGCGATAAAAAGCGCGAACAGGTCGCCCTCTACGAGCGGGTGATGCATAACATTGAAAACCTAGAGAACAAGATCGCACTGGCGGAGTCGAACCGCAAACTCTATGAAAAACTGGCGCAGGAGAGCAGACTGCTTTATGAAGCGGGTTACAAGACAGCTTATGACCTGCAGACACTGGTGAACTCTGCGAAGATCCAGAGAGCCGAAGTGGCGATCCTGACGCTTGACAGACAGCGCGAGCTGCTGAACCTTTACGAGAAGAGTAGCGATGACCTTTAACGATTATATGCACGAATGGCTCTACGGCGAAGAGGGGTATTATGCAAAGTACAAGCCTATCGGGAAGGCGGGGGATTTCTACACCTCCGTCAGTACGTCGAAGTTCTTCGGCGGTGCCATCGCCAAGCACATCATCAAGCTGATCGACGAGGGGTTTCTTGATCGCCACACTACAGTCTGTGAGATCGGTGCGCACCACGGCTATCTTATGGCCGATGTGATCGAGTTTCTCTATACCCTGCGCCCCAAGCTGCTTGAGACGCTGAAGTTTGTCATCATCGAGCGTTTTGAGCATCTTCAGCAGCAGCAGCGTGAGTACCTCGAAGCCTCTTTCGGCGATGCGATCACGCTGACGCACTACACTTCATTAAGTGAAATGCATGTAAAAAAAGCCTTTTTTCTCGCCAACGAGATCTTTGACGCTTTCGGCTGTGAACTCTTTTTCAAAGGGAAGAGCGCGCGGGTTGAGAACCATAAGATAGAGTTCGATGTCGACAACGCATGGGTAAGTGAGAAAGCCGCCAAGTACCATAAAGACCGCGGCGAGATCGCCGTGGGGTATGAAGCGTTCGCCAAAGAGATGGCGGGTGCGGCTGAAAAGTTCGAGTTCATGAGTTTCGACTACGGGGAGATGCAGGCGCGTCCGGACTTCTCCATACGTGTCTACAAAGAGCATAAAGTCTATCCGCTGTTCGATGAGAACATCGACCTCGCATCGCTCTATGCCAACAGCGACATCACCTATGACGTCACCTTCGAGCATGTCAAAGACGCTTATGAAGAGGCGGGTGTAACGTATGTAGAGCTGAAAGCGCAGATGGTAGCTTTAATCGACATGGGTATTTTGGAACTGCTTGAGATCTTAAAAGAACATGTAGATGAAAAAGTGTATAAACAGGAACTTGAAAAGGTAAAGATGCTCATCATGCCCGAGCATCTGGGAGAGCGTTTTAAAATGATCCGGTTCAGACAGGGGTAGAAGATGCGATTACTGTTACTGTTTTTCTGCGTGGTGACACTGCTCAATGCCGACAAAGTAGATGGCCGTACTGCACTTCACAATGCGGTCTACTATGAAGAGGTGCAGCAGGTCAAAACGCTTCTGGCAGAGGGTGCGGATGTCAATGCCGAGAATGCGGCGGGGCTGACCCCCTTGCATATTGCGATGAAAAAACGCGATCTTGTGATGGCAAAGCTTCTGATGGACGCGGGTGCGGAGATCGATGCGCAGGACAACCGCGGCAATACACCGCTGATTTTGGCGGTAAAGAAAAAGAACATCGAGCTCGTGACCTTTGCCGTCTTGAACGGGGCAGACGTCAACCTGCCAAACGATGACACCATCACCCCGCTGCATCAGGCGGCGTTCAGCGGAAACAGCGAAGTGGTAGAGTTCTTGCTGAAATCCGGGGCAAACCCGAATGCGACCAATGCCGACGGCTATACGCCCTATGAGTTTGCCGTAGAGAAAAAGAATGCCTACGTCGCCAGTATTTTAAAACCTTTGACAAAACGAAAGTAAGGACACAGATGACGATTATAGTAAACGGTGAAAACAGAACATGTGATGAGGGTACGACCCTTTTGGAACTCATTCAGATACTTGGACTCGAATCCAAAGTCATGGCTGCGGCGGTCAATATGAACATCGTGAAGCAGGACGCATGGGGCGGGTGCCGCCTTAATGACGGCGACAAGCTTGAACTGCTTGATTTTGTAGGCGGCGGCTGAGCGAGGCTGAAGTGCGCTTAACGCACACTCGCTCTTCTCTTTTTAACCCCTCTCTCAGGGTGTAAATACCCCTGTATTGAACGTTTCAGGGAAACTCACCTGCTTGATCTCGCTCCACCCCACATATTTATCCATGGCATAATGCTCCTCTTTGGTGGCGAAAAGGTATCCGTTAAAGCTTTTGAACGCTTCATAGGTCGTGACGAACTGCATGGTCCGCCATTTATCCAGTGCCATCATGGCAACCGTTGCCCGGATATGATAGGTTTCGGGGTCGACCTGCACCATCAGGCTCCCTTCGCCGGGCAGTAAGACCCTGAAAATATGCCATGTCTGGCCGTTATCGCTTTTGAGCTTACCGTTGTAGCGCAGGTTGTGACTATTCTCCAGAAGCAGTTTGGGAACCATCATGCGCGCGGCCTGAAGCAGCATGGAGTCTTTCATCATCCCTTCGACCTCTTTAGCGTTGCGCCACCCTTTTTTATCGGCAAGTATTCTGCGTTCCAACGGCGCTTCGGCGGTCTTTTTGGTGATGTTGAGATGATAGGGGAAGCTGTATTCGCGTGTAAGCTCGGCGGTGTTGTTGCGTGTCGCAGAGAAGGTCGTACCGGTTTGGCGCATGTTTTTAAACGCAGCGATCTTCTCTTTTCCGCCGTAAACGCTGTAAAGTTTTTCAAGTACTTCCTGCCCCTGCGTATTGACCTGTGCAGCCAGCGTTGAGCAATAGAGAAAAAGCGTCATAAAAAAAGCGGTGATGGTTTTCATGGGGTGTCTCTTTGAATAGATATATTTGGCATTATAGCGCGTTGTCCGGCGGCGTCTACTTTGCACGCTCTATGGCTACCACGGCTACGGCATAATCGCCGTCATGCGTGATGGAAAGTGAGAGGTCGGTGATATTAAAGCGTTCCATGATATGCGCGGAGAGCGAGAGTTTCGGCGCCCCTTTGTCTGTTTTGGCTATGAAGATGTCATGAAAGGAGCATTCGCTGCCGATCCCGGTACCCAGTGCTTTGGAACAGGCCTCTTTTGCTGCCCAGAAACCGGCTGCCGTACGGGGATGTTTGATTAATGTGATCTCTTCGGGGGATAAAAAACGCTGCAGGGCATTGTCGCCGAAACGCTCGACAAGGCGTTCCATGCGATTGATTTTGATAAGATCGATCCCGATCATTGGATGACGAATTCGGTAAAGTAGACGTTATTGATATGGCCGTCTTTCAGACGCATATTGAGCTGATCGACAATCTGTTCTTTGAGTTTGTCCTTGCCTTTGGCTGTCGAGATCTCTTCGAGTGACTTCGAAGAGAGCAGGCGGATGATAACATCGCGTACGACAGCTGTTTTGCTTTCAAGTTCAACGCCAAGTTCCTCACCGTCGAGTTCGATGTTCATCTCTACCTTGAGATAACGGCGTCCGCTCTCCGAGAGGAGGTTGACGGTAAAGGCATCAAGCGGGAACATCGGTCCCACTTCCATCATCGATGACATCTGAGGGTCTGCTCTGCGCTCTTTAGCCGAAGGTGACTGCTGCGGCTGTATCGCGTCATCGTCACCGCCCATCATCAAAATGAAAACGATCGCACCGATAAGGATTACCAGGATCAATACTACGATGAGTATGATCAGCATCAGCGGACTGGATTTCTTCTCTTCGGGTGACTGTTCCTGTTCTTCTGTCTCTTCTTCTGCCATTGTGTTTCCTCGCCTTGAAATAGTTTTTTTAGTATAGCAAAATCTGCTTCTCTTTACATCATAGATACCTGCATATTACTCTGCTTGGTACGCTCTGTATGTAAAATATCGGAATGTGCCGTGAAAAATTTAGAAAACCATCACTGTTGAGCCGCACTGCTAAGCGGCTGGAATGTATAGTTGTCCGGATCGTAAAAGCTGATGTTCCCGGTCTCGATATCATAGTACCATCCGTGAACAAAAAGCTCTTCGTTGTCGATACGCTCTTTGATGTAGGGGTAGGTGAGCAGGTTGTCTATCTGGGTGATGATAGAGAACTTTTCGGTCATGCGAAGAAGCTCTTCCTTGTCATCTTTTCCGGCCATGCTCAAGGTGGCGAGCGCCTTCGCTTTCTCGCCCAGGTCAAGCCACTTGTTGATGTGGGTCAATGAAGGGTCGTTAATAGGCTCATGCAGTGCTTTACAGGCACCGCAGTGCGTATGCCCGCAGATGATGATCTCTTCTACATTGAGGATATTGACCGCATATTCGATACCCGATGCGGTGGCGTGGTAATCTTCATCGGATTTGTACGGGGGTACGAAGTTGCCGACATTGCGAAGTACGAAGAGGTCGCCGGGCTTAGACTGGATGATGAGGTCGGGAATGACGCGCGAATCCGAACAGCCGATGAAGAGCGCTTTGGGGTGCTGGCCCTTTTCGACCAGTTCCAGCAGCTCCGCTTCATGCTTTTTGAAATAGAAATCCTGAAAGAGTTCATTCCCCTGTGCATACTCTTTAAGGTTCATTTTCGGTTCCGTCAGATTCAGTTTAGCAGCACTTGTCGATGCCGAGCTTTGTCATCAGCTTTTCAAAGACATCGCCTGCTTCGCGGTCATAATCGTCATGATACTCGATGACGATAACTTTGCGTCCGCCGGAGACATCGGAATTATAGATGCTGGGTGTCAGGCTGCATGAAGGAGTGATCTCTTTGATCGCATCGTTGATCTGCTGGCACTCTTCTTCTGTAGCATATGCCAATGAGAGTTTTGAATAACGCTCTTCGCCTTTGTATTCTGCATCGATTGTACATGCGCATGGTGACATTGAAAACCTTTATATAGAATGTTCGTATGTTGTGGATATTATACAACAAAAAGCTAACAGTGCGCTTGTATAGATCGTGAAAAGTAGGGAACTAAGCTATCAGAACCACTCGATCAGTTTGCTCACTTCATCGATCTCGAAACATTTGACACCCTGTGCTTCGAGCGGCTTTTTCGGGACCAGCGCCTTGGTGATCTTTTGAAGTTTCGCCTCTTTGAGACGGGAGTCGAGCTGGAACACCTCGCGTACATCGCCTACGAGCGAGACTTCGCCGATGAACAGCGTCTCTTTGGAGATGGTGCGGTTGCGGAAACTGCTGATGATGGCCGCGAGTATCGCGAGGTCGGCGGAGGTCTCGGTTATCTTGATGCCGCCGGTGATGTTTACAAAGACGTCGTAGCTGTTGAGCGGGATCTCGAGTTTGCGCTCCAGCAGGGCCAGCAGCATGTTCAGACGGTTGTTGTCGAAACCTGTCGCCTGACGCTTCGGGTTGGGTGCGTGGGTGTCGGAGACGAGCGCCTGCACTTCGAGTATGATGGGGCGTGACCCCTCCATGATAACGGTGAGTGCGGAGCCCGGCTGCGACTTGTTGCGGTTGAAAAAACGCGAGGAGATATCTTTTGCCGACACCAGTCCTTCGCCGCGCATCTCGAAGACGCCTATCTCGCTGGTGGGGCCGAAACGGTTCTTGAAGCCGCGCAGGATGCGCAGTTCCTGTGAACTGTCCCCTTCGAAGTAGAGCACGGTGTCGACCATGTGCTCCAGTACCCGCGGCCCGGCAATGGAACCCTCTTTGGTGATGTGCCCGATGATGAAGATGGCGATGCGCTTCTCTTTGGCGATGCGCATCAGATCGAAGGTGATCTGGCGTACCTGCGTCACCGAACCGGGCGCGGAGGTGATGGTCTCGGAGTAGAGCGTCTGGATGGAGTCGATGATGATGAAGTCGTAGTGGCGTTCGCCGAGCTCCAAAAGTACCTGTTCGAGGCGTATTTCACTCAGAAGGTAGAGGCTTGGCGCATTGGCCTCGAGACGGTTGGCGCGCAGCTTTACCTGTCCTGCGCTCTCTTCGCCCGTTACATAGAGTACGTTCTTGCCGCTGTCGGCGATGTTGGCGCCGATCTTGAGCAGCAGGGTCGACTTGCCCACCCCCGGACTGCCCCCGATGAGTGTCAGCGAGCCGGGAACCACCCCGCCGCCAAGTACGAGGTCGAGTTCGATGTCGTTGGAGCTGTAGCGTTCGACGCTCTCTTCGGAGATATCGGTTATGGCCTGCGCTTTGGCAGTGCCGCCCGGCGAAGCGGAAGAGGTGAGTTTGATGACCTCCTTCTCCTGTTCGTTCAGCTCTACCATGGAGTCCCACGCGCCGCAGTTTGTACACTTGCCCATCCATTTGGGACTGGTGAGCCCGCAGTGCTGACATTCGAAGAGGGTGCTTTTCTTTTTAGCCATCGACATTACTCCGTTTCAGTTAATGGAAGTATAGGATGTTTTCGCGAAAAATGTAAAAAGTTTGCATTTTGTTAAAAACCAACCCGCTGCGATTCTGATAGAATAGTAAAATAACTTCCAGGGGGTCACTCCCTGTGACAGGAATCACTATGCACTCTACAGAGCACAAGAAAATGATAGACGCCATCATAGAGCAGGTCTCTATGGCGGTAGCGGGTAAACATCATGAGATACGGATGGTCCTGTCCGGTTTTCTTTCGGGCGGTCACATCCTGCTCGAGGACATTCCCGGCGTCGGGAAGACGACCCTTGCAAAAGCGCTTGCCCATGCTTTGGGACTGGAGTACCGGCGTATTCAGTTTACCAGCGACCTTCTCCCTTCGGACATCCTCGGTGTGAGTTATTTTGATACCTCCAAGAACAGTTTTGTCTTTCAGCACGGTTCTGTGTTTACGCAGTTCCTTCTTGCCGATGAGATAAACCGTACCACCCCAAAGACGCAGAGTGCACTGCTTGAGGCGATGGAAGAGCATCAGATAAGCATAGAGGGTAAGACACGCAAACTTCCCGAACCCTTTTTTGTCATAGCGACCCAGAACCCCTTTGAAGAGGAGGGGACTTTTCCGCTTCCGGCCTCGCAGCTGGACCGTTTCAGCCTCTCGTTGAGCCTTGGCTATCCCGATACGCTCTCCGAACGCGAAGTGATCAAGGGAAAACATATTGCGCCGCAGTCGCTTGTCGAAGCGGTAGATATGGAGCAGATCATGGCGCTTAAAGAGGCGGTTGCACGGGTGAACCTCTCCGAAGCGATACTGGACTATATACAGAAGCTGGTGGCATTCACTCGCGAGAGCGGCCTTTTTGTCCGGGGACTCTCAACGCGCGGTGTACTGGCCCTTGCCCAGAGTGCAAAAGCGTGGGCGGTGACGGAAGGGCGCGACTACGTGATACCCGAAGACGTTCAGGCCGTTCTCGCCGGCGTGGTCGGTCACCGGCTTCGACTTGCTTCGGGCGAACGTGTCGGCAGAGAGATCATCGCGAACCGGATCATAGAGGCCGTTGCGATAGATGAGTAGCTGCCGCTGCCGACCGACGCGTCTCATGGCACTGCTGATGCTGCTGTGGTTTATCATGATGCTTCAGGCGTACATGCATAACTACAACATCGTCTACCTGATGATCTTTCTGACGATGGGACTCAGCGGTGCGGTCTATCTGCTGGCACATCGGAACGTGCGCAGGATCACGCTGCGTTTTTTGGCGCAGCAGCGTATTTTTGCCGGAGGAGAAGGGCGTTTCAACGTGATGGTGCGCAGTGACTCGGCTGAACATTATGCGCTGGCGCTAACACCGCCTTACCATGGAGATCTGCCCTACCTGAGCAGTGACGAAGCGCAGGTGCTCCCGGTGAAGCGCGAGCCGTTGGGGCGGGGTGTCCATCCGCTTGGGACGATCTCTGTGGAGAGCTATTTCCCGCTGGGCCTGTTTCACTGCAGCTGCCGCTATGCACTCCGTGATGCCGCACTGCGTGTCTACCCGGAGCCAAAAGGCGCGCCCTTGCAGCGTTCACAGGCCCAGAGTGCCGCGTGGAGCGGCGAACGCGACGAGTTTGACGGGTTGCGGCGCTATCAGCGGGGTGACGCACTCTCTCTCATCCACTGGAAGGCGTCCGCAAGATCGAACGAACTCTACTCCAAACGCTATTTGCATACAGTCGTGAGACCGCAGATGGCGTTTGCCTACGAACAGGCGGGCGAGGGCACGGAAGAGCGGCTTTCGCAGCTGTGTCTGTGGATCCTGGAGTGCGAGTCGCAGCACCTCGACTACACGATAACGCTTCCGGGCAAGCTCTACAGCTCAAAGGAGTACCGTCATGAAGAGATTCTTGACGCTTTGGCGCTCTTTTAACACTGCC
Organism: Sulfurimonadaceae bacterium; assembly: GCA_041546225.1. Taxonomy (GTDB): domain Bacteria; phylum Campylobacterota; class Campylobacteria; order Campylobacterales; family Sulfurimonadaceae; genus JBFEWT01. Next base: position 2,070 of record JBFEWT010000005.1, on the reverse strand, counting down.
CATTCGCGTGAGGCGGTATGGGCCGGTGTGACACTGCTTTTCTTTTTGCCGCTGACGCTGGTGCTGTCGCCGCTGCTGCTCGTCTATGTCGCGGCAGTACTGCTTTTCAGGGTGCGCTACGGTATCCGCCGCGAAGGTGTGGCTTACATCGGGTTTACCCTGCTGGGCATCGCGATCATCGGCTTCGTGTTCGCCCGTGAGTTCTCCATCCCCTCCCTGGTCCAGGCATCGGTCTTTATCGGCCTCATTACATCGCTGCTGTGTGTCGGCGTGGTGATGATGGTGCTGCAGGGCAGGCGGAGCATCTACCTCGACCTGAGCCCGGTCATGTTCTGGGTGCTTTCGTTTTTCTATCACGAACAGCTCGGTATGCTGCTCTATTCGGTAGGGGCACTGTTTTTAGCGCTGACACTGCTGCTGTGGCATAACATGCAAAGCCCGCTGCTCTCGTCGCTGCGCTACAGTGCGATGCTCTTTTTCGGCGCGCTGCCCATCGCCGTACTGCTCTTTGTGACCTTCCCGCGTATCCATTTCAAAAAAGCGGATTTCGGTTTTCATGACCAGCAGGCAAAGCGAATGGGGCATGACGGGCAGATGAGCATTGGCGATGATGCCCTGCTGGTCCCTTCGCGGCGGGTGGTGATGGAGATCGGTTTTGAGGGTCCCATCCCACCCGATGAGTACCTCTATTTCCGCGGGAGCGTGCTCTACCATGACAAGGATGGCCTCTGGCTTCCGGCAAAGTACCGCAGAGATGTTCCGATAGTGCGTGACGGGCTGTCGAAGAGTACCTATATGAGCACCTACAAGGTGACGCTCTACCCGCACCAGAAGCAGTGGCTCTATGCGCTGGATATGCCGATGGACATTCCCAAATACGCCAAGGCCGATGTCGACTTTGTCCTCAAAAGCGACAAGCCGGTCATGGATGTGCGCCATTACGAGATGCGCTCGCTGCTCTCCTATGAGACGGTACCGATGGACGGTTACACGGCAAGGCTGTCGCTGCAGCCGCCTGCGGGAAACCCGAAGACAAAAGCGCTTGCAAAGCGCATCGCTGCGGAGGCATCCGATGATGCGGACGCGGCCGGGCGGCTGCTGGGATATTTTGCGCAAAACCGGTTTAGCTATACGCTGAAGCCGTTGAAGCTTGAGGGGGAGGACAAGATGGACCGTTTCCTCTTTGATGCGCGCAAGGGCTACTGTGTCCATTATGCGGCCGCTTTTGTAACGCTTGCCCGTGCGGCGGGCATACCCGCGAGGGTGGTAACAGGGTATAAAGCACGCCGTGCCAACAGTATGGAGAACTATCTCATCGTACGCGAAGAGGATGCGCATGCGTGGAGCGAACTCTACCTGAACGGGCGCGGCTGGGTACGTTTCGACCCTACCGCGCAGCTCTCGTCCATGGACGCGCAAAGCGCGGCGCTATTGGGTGCGGCTGTCGGCGGTGAGGGTGCGGTTGCGAAGGAGCAGAGCTTTAGCGAACGTGCGACGCTCTACTGGATGTATACCCGCTACCAGATCGAGCAGTGGGTCCTCTACTATTCGCGTTTCAAACAGATCTCCGCGCTGAATGCCATCCGCGAAAACATGCTTCTGCTCTTTTACTGGCTGGGCGGATTTGCGGTGTTTACCCTCTTTGCAGCCGGCGCGGTACGCTACTTCAGACGTAGCCGCTGCCGCGACGCGTCTTTGTGCTTCATGCAGCGCCTCTGGCGTGTACTGGCACGGCAGGGGTGGCACAAGGTCCCCCACGAGAGCGGTCCTGCGGCGCTGAGAAGGATGGCGCAGACCCATACGAAAAAAGAGACGCTGCTCGCACTCGCGGATGAGCTTGAGTCGTGGCGTTACAGCACTCATCCGGAAAGAGGGTTGAAAAAGGCGCAAAAACTTCTGGGTGAGCTCTAGAAGCAAAGCGTGCCGGAAAACGCGTTAAGGGAAAGCAGTGACTAAAAGATCCCTCTGGAGAAGGAGAGTCCGAACGCGGCTTTGCTGACATAGCGGTTGTAGTCGATGAGGCTTTCGCCGTAGCCGCTGAAGAGCTTGACATACCAGAAGGTGTGCTCG